>CALBPO010000327.1 GCA_937899295.1 uncultured Opitutia bacterium | reverse complement strand
CGCCTAGTGACATTGAGGAATCGCTGGCGGTTGACTGGGACATCTTGAAATGTTTCCCAGCAGAGCCAATGGGAGTGCTTAAATAATTAAAAAGTATGCAAGCGCCCTATGCGCATCTTGACTTACGGTTTATTCCGTTAGGGGGACTCACTGCTGAGAATGCAGAAGACTACTTGCGAGAAGACATTATCTTAGCAGTCGGTGGCTCATGGATTGCCAGTGAATCTGCAATTACCTCAAGCGATTGGGTGGGTATCACACAGCGAGCGAATGCGGTGATGCAGCAATCATAATTAGCGAATAATACAAATTAATATGAAAAAAGTAGTGACCTTTGGAGAAGTGATGGTGCGTCTCGCGCCCAGTGAGCATTATCGTTTTGCACAATCCTGCCCTGGCTCAATGGATCTGACTTTTGGTGGTGCAGAGAGCAGTGTGGCAGCATCGATTTCGATGTTAGGTGGCAGCTCGCGCTTTGTAAGTGCCTTGCCACAGCATGCCATTGCCGATGCCTTTGTTCGTCAGATGCGCGGATTCAAGGTTGATGTGGATCATGTATTACGACGGGAAGCAGGACGCTTTGGTATTTACTATGTCGAAACTGGCGCAAATCAACGTCCTAGTCGTGTGATTTATGACCGTGATTACAGTGCGGTTTCGATCTGCTCAGGCGAGGAGTATGATTGGGATGCTATCTTTGCAGATGCTCAATGGTTGCATATTTCTGGTATTACCTTGGCAATTTCAGAGACGGCTGCACATGCGGCGATTTTGGCTGCCGGAAAGGCGCAGGCCGCAGGTGTCAAAGTTTCCTGTGATTTAAACTTCCGTAAAAATCTATGGCGCTGGCGATCAGGTTCGAATGCGCGTAGCTTAGCACGTTCTGTTATGCCCGATTTCCTTGAATACGTGAATGTCATTATCGGTAACGAAGAAGATGCTGCTGATGTCCTTGATATCCATGCGGGTGATACGGATGTTCACTCAGGAAGTTTGGAGATTGCTCACTATCCAGATGTGGCTCGTCAAATTGCTCAGCGCTTTAATAATGTGGAGCAAGTTGCGATTACTTTACGCGAGAGTATTTCTGCAACACATAATAATTGGGGCGCAATGCTGTTCGATGTTAGCAATGATACCGCAGTATTTGCTCCCATGAATCGTGAACAGTATGAACCGTTTGAGATTCGTAATATAGTCGACCGAGTAGGCGGTGGTGATTCATTTGCGGCAGGTTTGATTTATGCGATGACGACTAAAGACTTCTCTACGGCTCAAGATCAGGTTGATTTTGCTGTGGCAGCATCCTGCTTAGCTCATTCGGTCAAGGGGGACTTTAATTATAATTCACGTGCTGAGGTAGAAGCTTT
>CALBPO010000326.1 GCA_937899295.1 uncultured Opitutia bacterium | reverse complement strand
CACTGGCGGTTCAGGCAGTGGCTGGCGCTCGGGCCCTGCAGTTGAAGGCGATAGCAATGGCCTGCTCACCATCCTCAACTTCGCTTTCAAGATGGAACCCGACGTCATCTTCCTCATATCAGATGGGGGCTACTTTGCTACCACCGCCAGTGGCGGGCAACGACCGATTCCCTTAGCAGACGCGCTTAAGCTCATTCGAAGCCGCCAAAAAAACCTCAAAGCAGACGTCCGCATCCACGCCATCCACTTCCCCGACCCTCGTGATATCAACGACGAGCGGATCGGTGGCGGCATGCGCAGTATCGCCTCCCGTAACGGTGGTAAATATAGAAAGATCGGGCGCTAGTATGAGAAAGCTCAAACGCAGAAACCAGGAACCGCAAGACTTCCAGATGGCACCCATGATCGACATGGTCTTCCTCCTGCTGGTCTTTTTCATGACGGTGGCCTCTGTGGCAAAGAGTCAGCGACAGATCGAGCTTGATCTACCCGATTCGGAGGAGAGTAAGATCCCTGAAGACGCCAGCGGGCGCGGCATCCTCTCAGTCGATGCCGAGGGTACATACTACATCGGCGATCAAGCGCACAGCCTCAAACAAGTCAAAGATGCCATCAGCGCTCGACTACGCGCCGATCCCGAACTTCGCGTCCAAGTTCGCGCCGACCAAAACACCGAATACGAAGCCGTTCGTAAACTCCTCAAGACCGCCGCCGAAGCCGGAGCCTATGAGATCATCTACGCTACCTACGAATCGCGCTAACACGATTTGGACGACTAATGAATCATAGCAAATCAGACTCAGCTGCCAAATCTGCCAACCGATAATGAGACGCCTCAGGAAAAAACCACAAGACAAGCCGGAAATACCCATCGCGCCGCTGATCGATGCCGTTTTCCTACTCTTGATTTATTTCATGGTCACCTCTTCGCTGGAAAAGCAAGAGGCCGATATTTCTTTTGAGCTGCCCGGTACGGTTGAACAAGAGGAGCCGATCGAGCTTCCCGACGAACAAATCATTGAGATCCGAGAAGATGGGCAAATTGTAGTCAATGAATACAATTACGACGCCCCAGGCGCGAAGCGCCTGATTAAACTTCAAGCTATGCTCACCCGCCTGCAGGAAGCTAGCGTCGCCAATAAAACCACCACGCAAGTCACCATTTCACCCGACCAAAAGACCAAGCATGCCATCATCATTCGCGTGATGGATGCCGTCTCCGCCGCCGGCATCACTGGAGTGAACTTCGCGATTGAGCTAGACTAAGACCGGCTAAAATGAGGACCACTAGCAATATCTCTCGGTAAGCGCCCTGTATCCGGCTGAAAGCGGAGCTTCCCTTATTTCAATCCAGTGAAACTAAGTTTTTTGGAAGAAGGAAATCACGGAATCGACGATCGTTTCAACTAGGGCTAACTTACCTTCTCCCTCGTAGCCACATGCTAGCATACCACTCTGAGGTTCAATAAAGTGGCAGCCGCGTGCTTGGAGCGTCTGCATGTTGGACTGCGTGGCAGGATGCGTCAGCATCTTACCATTCATGGCTGGCGCGATCATGACAGGCGCAGCCGTGGCGAGATGGATGGAATTCAACAAATCAGGCGCGAGTCCGTGAGCGAATTGCGCGATACAGTGCGCGGTGGCTGGAGCGACCAGAAGAAGGTCCGCTCGGTCAGCCAAATCGATATGGCCAGGTTGCCAGCCCTCGCCCTCCTTCCAGATGTCGGAGGCGACCGGATTACGCGAAAGTGTTTGCAAGGTAAGCGGCTGGATAAAACTGCAGGCACCCGCCGTCATAATAGGAAACACATCCGCACCTGCCTCGCTCAAGCGACTGGTGATGTCCGCCGCCTTAAATGCAGCGATCGATCCAGTAACTCCAAGTAGGATGGTGCGATCTTTTAGAATGGAAGTAGTGTCTGACACAGAGTAACAAATGGGGGGTATTTAGCAGACAAACAAGACTCAAGTATGCCTTCTAATCCCGGTGAAGAAGCCCATATTTAATAAAATCACGGGACTCCTCGAATTTTTTTCACGGCGAAGCGATCAAGATATACGCTTTCGTTTTTCTCAAATATCCATTTTATTAGGTTTTAATTGAACCAAGATCCCCATGCAAAAAGGCAAGATCACTAAATACACACCCTTCCCACAGATCGATTTACCTGAGCGTCAATGGCCGAGTAAGACGATCACTCACGCACCCATCTGGGCAAGTGTAGATCTACGCGACGGCAACCAAGCGCTCGCTACGCCGATGACGGTGAACGAAAAATTGGAGATGTTTGAACTCTTGGTCAAAATTGGCTTTAAGGAGATCGAAGTCGGCTTCCCCTCCGCGAGTGATACGGAGTTCAACTTTATCCGCCGCTTAGTGGATGAAAAACGCATACCTGCCGACGTGACTTTGCAGGTACTGGTGCAGGCGCGTGAACATTTGATTCGTCGCACTTTTGAAAGCCTAGAAGGCGTCTCAAAAGCAATCGTACATTTGTATAACTCAACCTCGCCTGTGCAGCGACGCGTAACTTTTAACAAAACGAAGGATGAAATCAAAGCCATCGCCGTCGAAGGCACTCGCTTGGTCAAAAGCCTCGTTGAAACGATTCCTGGCACGCAGATTCGCTTTCAATACTCGCCCGAGAGTTTCTCCGATACTGAGGTAGACTACGCTCTCGAGGTTTGCGAAGCCGTTATGGCTGAATGGGGGCCCTCCGAGGACGACAAGATCATCCTCAACTTGCCCGCCACCGTCGAAGTCGCGACGCCCAACGTGCATGCCGATCAGATTGAGTGGTTTTGCCGCAATTTAAAGGAGCGCAATAAAGCCTACATTAGCTTACACACACACAACGACCGCGGCACAGGAGTGGCGGCAACGGAGCTAGGGCTATTGGCTGGAGCTGATCGTGTAGAAGGCACTCTCTTCGGTAATGGTGAGCGCACAGGCAATCTCGACATCGTGACAGTCGCATTGAACCTCTACACGCAAGGCGTTGATTCGGCACTTGATTTGAGCGAACTAGAACAAATTCGTAGGGTCTATGAACGGATCACTCGAATGACGGTACACGACCGACACCCCTATGCTGGCGATCTAGTCTTTACTGCATTTTCTGGCTCACACCAAGATGCGATTAAGAAGGGCATGGATTTACGCGCTAAGGAAGACACGGAGGGCGCGCGCTGGGAAGTCCCCTATCTCGCGATCGACCCTGAAGATATTGGGCGCGACTACGAGGCAATCATCCGAATTAACAGTCAAAGCGGTAAGGGTGGCGTCGCTTATATTTTAGAGAGAGACTTCGGCCTTGATTTACCTAAAGCAATGCATCCCGAAGTCGGTATGGTCGTGAATGACACAGCTGACCATGGAAGCCGCGAGCTCTCGCCGGATGAGGTTCGCGAGGTTTTTATACAAGAGTATGTTAACCTGAAAGTACCCATGGAATTGCTATCGATTGAACGTGAGGACTTTTCCCAGTCAGGAGAGGTCAAAGTCGATGCCGAGATTCACATGAATGGAAAATCAAATAGGCTCACCGGCATGGGCAATGGCCCTATCAGCGCCTTTGTCGATGCGCTTGAGCAGGAGGGCTACAAAGACTTTCAACTACTCGACTACCGACAGCACTCGATTGGGGGCGGATCGAAAACGAAAGCAGCGGCCTACATCCAAATTAAAAATGACGATGGCTCTGTAAGCTTCGGCTGTGGCATCAATGCGAACATCGAGTTAGCGGGTTTACGCGCACTCGTTAGCGCCTTTAATCGAGCGCACCCAATAGTGTAAACCCTTACCCGAAGACTAGCTAAGGCAACGGACAGCCAATTCACGGCAAACTTCTTCCTGCTCATTCGG
>CALBPO010000325.1 GCA_937899295.1 uncultured Opitutia bacterium | reverse complement strand
CTCCTTATCGAGGCCACCGAGGAAGAGTGCGAGCAAGAGATTCGTGATCTGCGCCGCAGTAAGCTAAAACGCGCCGAAGCTGATGTTGCTGATGAGGCTAGGCGCATTCTGCTGGCTGCCATGCAGCGCATTACCAGTCAGCCCATGAATGATGCCACCGCGACCGTAGTCAACTTGCCTAGCGACGAGATGAAAGGCCGTATCATCGGTCGCGAAGGTCGTAACATTCGCACATTCGAGCATGCCACTGGTACGACGCTAATGATTGATGAGACGCCGGACTCAGTTCTCATCTCTTGCTTTAATCCTGTGCGCCGAGAGATTGCTCGTATTGCGCTGGAGGCTCTTTTACGTGATGGACGGATTCATCCCTCTAGCATTGAAGATGAGGTTGTCAAAGCCGAAGAAGAGATGCATGCTAACATCATTGATCTCGGCGAAGGTGCCTTGCGCAAACTGCGTCTACACGATGTTCACCCCGAGGTGGTGGCACTGCTAGGCAAGCTACACTACAGGCTTTCCAATAACCAAAATACCCTAGCGCACTCGGTTGAGGTAGCGAATCTTTGCGCGCTCATTGCATCAGAAATTGGGCTAGACCCAAAAATCGCTAAACGCGCAGGGCTCTTTCACGATCTCGGTAAAGCAGCTGATGAAGAATATGAGGATAGTCATGCAGTCGTCGGTGCGAAAATCATTAAGCAACACGGCGAAGATGCGCGCGTGGTCAATGCCGCCGCTGCGCACCACCAAGAAGTACCAGCGGAGAGTGCTTATGCCGGACTTGTAATGGTCGCTGACGCTCTTTCTGCCGTGCGCCCTGGGGCCCGCGCCTCTTCGATGGATGGTTTTATCCAACGCGTGCGGAGCATCGAAGAGATCGCTTCCGCCTTGCCTGGTGTGAGCGAAGCCTACGCAGTGAAAGCTGGTCGTGAGGTGCGAGTCATTGTTGAACCAAATGCCGTTAGCGACGAAGAGGCACGCCAGCTAGCACACACAATTCGCCAGCGTATCGAAGAGGAATTGAACTATCCCGGCTCGATTGAGATCACCGTGATTCGCGAACAACGATACTCCGAAACTGCTGTATGAGAAAGCTCCTGCTCGCACTTTTACCCCTATTTATTTTTATTCTGGCTTCAGCCAATGCTGCCCTTTCTGTTGTCGCCCTAGACACTGGTGATCAACTCATTGGCGAGATCCTGCCGGAATCGTCCCCAGCCACGCTTATGTTGCGCTCTCCACTCTTGGGTGAAATCAAGGTGCCGCGCGCCCGCGTCATCTCAATAAAGGCGAAGGCTCTGAAGCCGCTGATCGGCAAGACGACTACTGTGGTCCAAGGCAAGCCCAAGAATGTAGAAGATTCAGAGATCAAAAAGGGATCAATAAGTGAGGAACGAAAAATCATCGACAAATTCCTGAAAATTAAAGCGCCCAGTTACTGGTCGGGTAACATGCGCCTAGGCATGAACTTGAGCCAAGGTAATCGAAAGTGGAAAGAGGCTTACACAAAGGGCAAACTGGAGATCGATCCAAAGCAGAGCCCTAACTTTTACCGCTTCTCTGGTTCGTACACGTATCGTCAGACCGAACGAACAAATGGCAAAGAATTCAAGTCTACGGATAAATACGACGCAGAGTTTATTTATCGCCGCTCGTTCTTCGAAAACTGGTTTACCCAAAATGCGCTCGGATACCGTGCCGATCGAGTCAAAGGGATTGATCGTGAAGTTCAAGTCAGTGCGGGCATTGGATATGAATATAAGCCTTCAAATCGTTTCAAACTCATCTTTGGTGGAGGCGGGGGCATTGAGGAACTTGAGGCTGACTTTCAAGATGCGCGGGTTGGCCAGTATCCATTAGCTAATATTTTCCAAGAAGCGACTTGGCGCCCACTTAAACGGACCTCTGTTATTCAGAAGTTTACTTACAATTGGGATCCAGAAGATTCGGATCAGTTCAATTACGTATTAACTGCGGCAATACGCATACGCCTGACAGACCTTCTAGGTTTTGAGTTCTCCTATAACAAAAGCTACGACAGCGATGTGGGCATTTCTAATTCTAAAGACGACGAGCAGTGGCGCAATGCGCTTGTTTTTTATTTTTAGAGAAAAGAGAGTTCTTCACCCGAATTGTAGAGACGCAATTCCCTCGGAGAAATCTTAATATTTTATTTACCGACGAAATACGTATTTTGGCACTGTAATCTAGTTTAGAACATTTGCCTCAATAAACCTCATCCCATCAATGAAAATAGGTGGACGTGTAATGTTGCGCCAAAAGCTATTGTTATGCTGACCTCTGATGGGCCTCGCATGGGTAGACTCGACACTCTATACGAGAATGGTTTCCAGTTCAGGAGCGTTTGGGTCTTTCTCGACCTGCGCCCCGGGAGTTAAGGGATAACGATACTCGTCGCCACTGAAGTTACGCATCACTATAGCCTCGTCGGTTATTTCTTTCACGTAGTCAGGATTGATCGGAATCTTACCGCCGCCACCTGGGGCATCGATCACGAATTGCGGGATCGAGTAGCCTGTGGTGTGGCCGCGTAGGCTTCGTATGATCTCAATGCCCTTTCGTGGGTCCGCGCGTAGGTGAGCGCTGCCCGTAATCAGATCGCATTGATACAAATAGTAAGGCCGCACGCGCATCATCAGCAAGCGGTGTATGAGCGATTGCATCACTTCGGCATTATCGTTCACATCACGTAGAAGAACTGACTGGTTGCCGATTGGTACCCCTGCGTAAGTCAGTTGCTCGCACGCCTCACGCAGGGCGTGTGTACACTCATTGGGATGGTTGACGTGGATACTCATCCAAACAGGACCATGCTTTTTGAAGATCTCGCAGAGCTCTGGCGTAATCCGCTGCGGCAGGAAGACAGGTATGCGCGAGCCGATGCGGACGAATTCTACATGGGGAATTTTATACAGTTCGGCTAGTAGGTAGTCGATCTTGCGATCGTATTTTCTGATCGTGTTTTCATTCAACATGCTTGTGGTCGGGGCATGGGTATAATGCTCAGGGTCGTTGACATCCACAAGCTCAATGGCCGGTTGGTATTGCTCATAAAGTGGGACAAGGATATCAGGCTCATCTTGAAAGTTTTGAAAATAGCTCCCTTCCTTGTGAAATGGCTCTATTCCATCTACGTGGTAATCCTCACCCTCACATATGTCATTCATGCAGTAGTCTATGGTCGCACCAGGGGGGACAGCATTTAGGTCTCCCCCCGAAACAAAAACATCCCCATCTAAATTGATCTTGCCGAGAACTTCAAGATACTTATCAACATGTCGTTGCTTTGTGTCGTCTGTTGCAAATGCCGTTGCATGTATATTAACGACAAAAAAGTTTTTCTGGTCCAACGCCAATTCCGGGATATCAGCCTTTAAGATATTTCTTCTAAGATAAACGTATTGTACAAGATCTGACTGGTCTGTTCTAAGACCGAGTTGGATCCTCTCAGCCTCTCCGAT
>CALBPO010000324.1 GCA_937899295.1 uncultured Opitutia bacterium | reverse complement strand
CGGTGATTAAAATGGAGTGTGGAGCGACGACCGCACGACCACTTTCGGTCACAATGTCAGGCACGTCGATCCCAGCATCTTGGCAGACAGTTTTAATATTATAAACCACATCACGCGCATACTCACGCATCGTATAATTCATAGAGCTTTCGTAATTACTTCGGGAACCATCGTAATCGATACCGAGCCCCCCACCGACATCCATCAGCTCCATAGGGAAGCCCATTTTCTTGATTTCACAGTAGAAGCGTGCGGCTTCTACTGTGGCTTTTTTTATGGTCTGGATATTAGGTACCTGCGACCCGATATGGAAATGAATGAGGCGTAAGCTCTCAGTCAGCCCGGCACGCTTCAGGCGCTTAGCCGCATCGATAATTTCGGGACTGGTGAGGCCGAACTTCGCATCCTCACCCGAAGAACTCGCCCACTTACCCTCGCCCATCGTGGAAAGCTTAATCCGGAAACCGATGCGCGGTATGACACCGAGCAGCTTTGATATCTGAATGATGCGTGGCACTTCGCTAAGTTGCTCGACCACAAGGTAGATTTCTTTGCCCAGACGCAAACCTTGGAGCGCGAGGCGAATAAATTCGTCGTCTTTGTAGCCGTTACAAATAATCAAAGCTTTGGGGTCTTTGTGCATGGCAAGCGCAAGCATAAGCTCTGGCTTACTACCGCATTCTAGGCCGTAATGGAAGGGCTTGCCCGCATCTTGTATCTCTTCGACCACTTCGCGCAGTTGGTTGACCTTGATTGGGAAAACGCCGCGATAGCGACCTGCGTAGTTTTCGTCTTTTATCGCTTCGCGGAAAAGTTCGTTTAGATCGATCACACGCGTGTGCAAGAGGTCTTGGATGCGTATGGTGAGCGGTGGCTTTAGCCCCTTCTGTGCGGCTTCTTTGACGATATCGTGGATACGAATACAACGCTGGTCACGCAATGGATGCACTTGCATAAAACCTTTGGAATCAATCGAGAAATGACCGCCACCCCATCGCTTGAGACCATAGTAATCCTCCGAATCTTTGACTGACCAATTTGGTGTTCCGCTTTTGTATGATGATGACATAATAAAACGAGCAAACGACGCAATCGCGGCGCTCACAGATCAATTAGTGATTAATCAAGCGCACTAAATAATCCCAGCGTAAGCGTCTGCTTTAAGCAGCGCTACGACTTGAGAGGGGTCGGTCAGACGGATCTTCAAAAGCCATCCCTTTTGATAAGGGTCACTGTTGAGCAGTTCCGGTTCAGCATCTACCTCGTCGTTGATCTCAAGGACTTCAGCGTCTAGCGGCATGTAGAGATCCGATGCAGCTTTGACCGATTCGACGACACCGAAAGTGTCCCCAGTGTTAAAAGATTCTCCCGCCAAGGGAAACTCGACAAAGGTTATATCGCCCAGACTCTCCTGCGCGTAATCAGTAATGCCGACAATAGCCGTGCTGTCTTCGTGGAGCTGAATCCACTCGTGATCCTTTGTGTAGAGTAGTGCTTCGGGTACTTGACTCATTCAGTATAGAAATGCTGTGCGGTAGAGATACTAAGATTCAGACTCGAAAAATTCGATGATTTGTTCGATGATGTATTTGTGATCTAGCGGAGTAATCTCACCTGCTTCTAGTCGGCGATCAGCTTCGAGGGCTTGTTGTGCCATACGCTCAAAAGGATCTGCCCCCGTGGAAGTAGGCACGAGCTCGCTCTTTAACTCTGCTTTCATAGTACCGGGCTCAAGATCAACATAGTAGCCGAAATCTTCCTTCAGACCAAAGCGGATGAAGTTATGCGCATCATCATTAGGAACGGGTGCAAAGTATTTAACCGCCGCATTGAAACCATGCTTTTCGAGGCGAATCTCATGAACGAGTTTGCGCGGCAATGACATCTCCATAGGTGTAATACCAACCGCATCGCCATTGACGTAAACACTCGCTTCCGTGGGAAAGGACAATATGATGACATTTTGCGGAACTCCACGCTCGAAAGAGGCGCAGCCAAATAGTAGAGGAAAGCTAAGGCCAATGAGTGCTAAAGTGATATGAGGAGAGATTTTCATGAAATTAATAAGACAATTGTAGCAGAAGGTGCGCCAAGCATCTTACGATTTGAAACTATCGCTTTGAGCCAAATTCGGTCAAGTCTTTAGCAGGGGTAGGTGAGAGAATCTCTGGAGTGAGCAGGCTCGTTTAAAAATAGTGCTTGAAACTAGAAGCTAGACCGCCATCAAATCACCCATCTAGTGCCCTTGTTAGCTAGCATAGGTTAACACGAAATGGCTCAAGGGGCGCAAAACTATGACTTTAGCATTTATTTTCGCAATTGCCTTCACTATTGGGGTCTCTGCTCTCTGCTCCGTATTGGAAGCCATGATTCTGAGTACAACTACTGCAGAAATCGAAGGATTAAAGAAGTCTCACCCAAGCCGGGGAGAAAAGTTGGAAAAATACAAGCTCGGCCTAGAAGAGACGAGCTCGGCAATTCTGAGTCTCAACACAATCGCTAACACACTAGGCGCTACCATGGTAGGTGGTCTCGCGGTGCAAATCTGGCCTGAAGACAGTAATATCTTACTCAAGGTCTCTTCTGCGATGGCGCTTTCGATTCTATTCTTTTCCGAAATCATACCGAAGAATGTCGGCGTGCTCTACCGCCCAAACCTTCAGCCTATTCTTATTTTCCCACTAAGCTGGATTTGCACCCTCATGGCGCCGATCTCGCGAGTTGTAGGAATCGTCTTACGCTACACGCTACGCCCGACCAACAAGCTTACGGATAGCGACGAAGAAATTCTGCTCTTAGCGGAAAAAAGCGCGAAAGAAGGCACGATGACTTCGAACGAACGCGACATGATCAATAACGCGCTCAGCTTAGACGAGTTGTTAGTCAACGAAATCATGACCCCTCGTACTGTCGTGCAAGTATTCGACGGGCAAGAAAGCGTAGCTTCAGTTCTCCAGAAACACAAGAACATCCCCTTTGCCCGTATCCCAATTTATGAGGAGCAGACCGAAAATATCTCTGGAATCGTGCGACGAAGAGATATCCTAACCGCGATTGCTGACGATCGGGGCGATGCCCAAATCAAAGAGCTAGCTAATGAGGCAATATTTGTCCCCGACAATGCGGCGGCATCAGATGCCTTGCAGACATTCCTCAAATATCACCAGCAACTCGCCATAGCAGTGGATGAATTCGGCTCGATGTCTGGCGTCATCACGATGGAAGACGTAATCGAGCAAATCATCGGCCAGGAAATTTTTGAAGATGACGACCCTGCAATTGATATGCGCGAGCTTGCACGCCGTCGACAATTTGCTGAAAAACACAAACAGCGCCGCGAGAATTAGAGCCCCTCATCTATTACCAAACTTGGTTGATAATATCAGAGCGAACCTCAAATCTTCAGTCACTTGCTCTGCAATGAAATCATCCATCCCAGCAATACGGCAGTGCCTGTTAAACCCTGTTTTAGGATTAGTAATAAAACCACCTGTAGGCACAAATCCAAGCGATTAACGATCCACTACTTGGACGTAATCGCGTTGTGTCTCTCCCGTATAAATCTGACGTGGTCGGTGTATACGGCTCTTTGGATTCTCGGCGATCTCTTTCCAGTTAGCAATCCACCCAGGCATGCGACCAATGGCGAACATCACGGTAAACATCTCGACTGGTATGCCGATCGCTTTGAGTATAATACCACTATAAAAGTCGACATTCGGGTAGAGTTTGCGCGTAACAAAGTAATCATCTTCAAGTGCAGCTTGTTCAAGTTTCCGCGCTATATCAAGAAGCGGACCATTCCTGCCGATACTGGCTCGGATGCCCTCC
>CALBPO010000323.1 GCA_937899295.1 uncultured Opitutia bacterium | reverse complement strand
TGGAAGGCTTCGCCGGCGGTTAGTGGGGCGGCATCTACAGCGACGCTCTGGATCACGTCCATAATAATTGCCAGGTTGCCGGGGTGGGTGATGAGGATGAGTTGGTTCGTCCGTTCGTCGGCAGTCACGCTGGTATTCCCTTCAAGGTAGTTTTTGAGCGGGCCTTGGATGAGATTTTCGATGCGTTCTTGCATCTCCGCGGCTTGCACGAAGTCGAGTTTGATGAATTTGATCTCTTCGCGAATGACTTGCGCACGGTCCGCATCTTTGAAGATGGTTTCGATGCGTTGTAAGTTAACGAGGGCATCGGTAATAAGGAGTGCATTGGACTTAGGGAAGGGCAACACGCTGGAATTCTGGGAAACGAGGTTTTGTACGAGGGGCGCACCTGCTTCGACTGCGTTGAGGTAGTCGAGCTTGAAAAGTTTGGCGTAGATTTGCTGGCTGGCGTCGAGTTCAAGGCTACTGCCTGCAAGCATGATGGGAACTTGACTGTTTACGTTGGTCGCGGGGACGGCCTTCATGAAGCGTCCTCCCATATCGGTCAGCATGATGCCGTTGAGGGTCAGTAAACTTTCGAGGGCAAGCACTGCCTCCCGCTTTGTCATGGCGCCGCGAGAGTTGAAATTAAATTTAGAGACGGGCAGGTCTTGGCGGCGCAGAATGATCTTATCCGTGAGTTGCTCCAGCAGGACGAGGACTTGATTGGCGGTGTCATCGACCAGCATGATTTCACCGACTACGGCTTCGGGCTCTTCTAGCTCGGGCTCGGCGGGTGTGATCATACCCTTAGGGAGGACCGTGGGTGAGGCGAGGACTCGGGCGCGCGATCCGTCTGTATCCTGAGCGTAGCCTTGGCTAGCGAGGATCGATAGTGCGCTTAGTGAGATGATTGAGATGAAGCGGAGCATTACAGGTTCGGGTCTTTTAGGTCGAAAGAATTGATTTCGTAGCGTATATCAAGTTGCGAGGGATTACGACGGTCTTTTTGTATACGTATGCTTTGGATGTTAATATAGGGCGTCTCTTTTTGAAGTAGGCTATTGATCTGAATCAGTTGGGCAATGGAAATTCGGCCGAGACGGACACGTAGGTTGTGGTCGTTGAAAATCTCGCCCTCACGGGTGCGGACAGGGTCGATATCTGCGGAGAGGCCACTGCGACGAATGAGGTTGTCTATGTGGCCGGAAAGCTGTGCGGCAGCGAATGTTTTGGAAGGGTCGACGCGCTCAAGAGCGACGGCGAGTTGCTCGGTTAATAGGTCGCTACGGTCGAGCCATTGCTGTTGAGTTTGTAGCTCGACCCCGGTGAGTTTGCGTTGTGCATCCCACTCAGACAGGCGGCCGAGCCAGTTGTTCGACCATAGGAAGAGAATGACGAGCACGAAGAGTAAGGAGAGGAGTTTCTCGCGTAGGCTCATGCGCTTGTAGAGGGCACGCAATCTGTCTTTCAAGTCGCTCATGGAGTCATGCCTCCTTTGGACTCGATTGCCTCAGGTTCGCGGTGGGTGTAATCGAGGGTCACGGTAAAGCTGGTCTTGCTATCGCGGGTAATATACTTGGGTTCTCCAACGAGTTGGAACTTCCCTGACTCACGAAGTGATTTGGTGTAGAGATTGAGCTCGTTGATTGTGTTAGCTTTGCCTTCGATCGTGAGACGATTACTGCGTTCGATGATGGTTTCGTCGTATTCGATCCCTGTTTTTCCGAGCGCTATACGAATTTCATTTGCAGCAGTGAGCATGGCAATGGGGCGTAGTTCGTTCTGCGCGACTTGATCGAGTTTATTCAAAAGGCTGTGCTTGTCCTCTATCCGACGGACGCTGCTAGCCTGCTCGTCGATTTTGGCTGTGCGGGTGCCGAGCCAGAAATCACCTGCGAAAACTAGGCCTTCGAGCACGATAAGTGCGATGGCAAAGATGGCCGCGTAACCCATAATTCGAGTGACAAGGCTAGTCGTGCGGCGGGCGCTGCGTTCGACAGCTTTGAAATTACTCGGTCGGATGTCGGCATTCCAAAGTGAGGCCTCGTCTGGCTCTAGGGGCGACCAGAGCCCGTCGGCAGGTGCTTCGCCGAATGTTTCAAATTTGAAAGTAGGGAGGCCTTGTTCACTCAGTTCGACAGGTAACAGTTTGAGGTGGATGCTTTGGCCTGCGCTGCGGGGCGGATCAGTGCCTGCGGGTAGGCTACGGATGTTTTCAGGCGAGCCTCCGCCGCTAGGAAGTAGAAAGCTGGTGGTGTAATGCTCGCCTTCGAGGACGATCTCGGTATCGCGGGTAAAGCGTGCACCGTTTAAGGTGGTGAAATCTGGGAGCACCCAAGTGTAGCTTTCCAACTCTGCGTGGCCTGCGACTTTGAGTCGGTCTTTGAGCGCGGCGTAAATGAGTAGATGTTGGCCGTCGGGAGCAGATGAAAATCCCCAGCGTAGTTGATCAAGTGGGAAGGGAGAGACGGCCTCCATGCTTAATTCGGCAAAGTCGGCCAGCTCGGAAGGGGCGAGTGCAGCGGGTACTTCGACTTTTTCGATGAAAAAGTATTCGGCAGGTAGAACAAGCACGTCCGGCAGTGGCACGCTCTCGGG
>CALBPO010000322.1 GCA_937899295.1 uncultured Opitutia bacterium | reverse complement strand
GCGCGAAGCCTCCCGGCAAGGTCGAGAGCTTTCTGCTGCTGCCGTGGTTGCTCGCCGCCATCTACTGGGAGGTCCAGGGCGCCTCTCCCGAATGGCGCGACAAGTATTCGGACCTGTACGCGCGAGGGGTGCGAGGGGGGTTTGTCGTGCGCTCGGGCGATCTCGCCCAAGCGGGCGGTGAGTTCTATCCGATCCGCCCCTGTTGATTGACTCACAAAATAATAGCCGCCATCGGCTTCCAGCACGGAGCCATGCAAAAAATTCATCTGAGGTAAACCGATAAAGCCCGCAGTAAACATGTTAGCGGGACTCTGATAAATGTTAATCGGCTCATCAACTTGCATGATTTCACCGTCCTTCATAACGCAGATTCGATCCCCCATCGTCATCGCCTCAGTCTGGTCATGCGTCACATAAATCATCGTCGCGTTCAAACGCGCATGCAGTTTGGAGATTTCTGCGCGCATCTGCACACGCATTTTTGCGTCCAGATTAGACAGCGGCTCATCAAACAAAAAGACATCAGGCTTACGGACGATCGCGCGGCCCAGCGCTACGCGTTGCCGCTGACCGCCAGAAAGCGCTTTTGGCTTACGGTTCAACATCGAGGTCAGTCCCAGAGTGTCAGCGGCTTCTTCGACGCGTTGTTGAATCTCAGCTTTTGGAGTCTTCCGCAGCTTCAGCCCAAATGCCATATTGTCGGCAACCGTCATGTGTGGGTACAGTGCGTAATTCTGAAACACCATTGCGACACCACGATTCTTCGGTAGCACATCGTTCACAACGCGATCTCCAATACAAAGATCCCCTGAGGACGCTTCCTCTAAACCAGCAATCATACGCAAGGTGGTTGACTTACCACAACCCGAAGGGCCGACAAGCACCATGAATTCCTTGTCGCGTATTTCCAAATCAATTCCCTTCACCGCATGAAAGGCATCCGTTGAACCGGGACTATAGGTTTTATTTAGATTCTTAAGTGTGACGCCAGACATGAAGCTAAAGGGATAAATTGTTTAACAATTGTATAAAGGGAACTAAACCGCAGATCTCGGAAAAATCTGCCTGTCTGAATGATCATGGGTGCAGGCTAATTCTCAAACAAGCCGTCACGAGTGATGGCTGATTTGGACATTTTACCATGGGAACAGATGCCCCGCTCTGTCAAGTTCGATGCAACTTTCACTATCATACTAAGACATAGGCTGCTGCCTAAAGATGGCTCATTCAAAACAACTATTATGGCTCATAAAGATATGTATATGAGGTATAAAGCTAAACCTAGATTAAGAAAAATTAAATTGAGATCAGTATCCAGATAGTCGTAATAAGACATAATATAGGCGCAGGATGACATTCTTAAATAGCACAATGCTCAAGCGCAACTTGACCGCGTCTAGCTAGTTTTATTAAAGGGAGCAGCTTCCAGATTAAATTTATAAGACAAAGCGTAACAAATATGCATACTAAGCGCGTCATGAAATCCATTTTTCGTCGCCTTGCATCCTAAGTGGTGACCTTATCTATGAAATTACACTTAGTTTCTGTTCTCGTTATCCTTACTAGCTGCGCTCTAATACGCGCTGAGCAACCGAATATCCTTTGGTTGTTTTGCGACGATATGGCAGTGAATGGCATCAGTGCATACGACAGCCGGTTCAGTGACATGAAGATCACGCCGAATATCGACCGCATCGCGGAAGAAGGTGTGCGTTTCGAACGCTGTTATGTCTCCAATTCAGTCTGCGCGCCGAGTCGTGCGACCTTATTGACGGGTAAACACAGTCACAAGAACGGTAAGTATGGTAATATAGAGCCCTATAATCATGACCAGATGCAGTTCCAAAAGCTGATCGGGCAGGGCGGTTATCAATCAGCGATTATTGGTAAAACACACCTTCCGGGTTCGATTCAGGGCTTCGACTATTGGGAAACGCTACCGGGACACGGACTATATGAGAACCCCGTATTTATTACCGCGGAGGGTAAGGTAAGGTTCGAAGGTCACTCTTCCGACGTCATCGCGGATCGTGCATTGAACTGGTATAACACGAAGCGTGATCCAGAGAAACCTTTCATTTTGATGGTACATTTCAAGGCGCCGCACCGCGACTGGACTCCGGCGCCCCGGTTTGTCGAAGCATTCGAGGAGGCAACTTTCCCTGAGCCGGATACACTGTTTGATAATTATGCTACGCGTGAGCGCGCAGCAGCGCACGCGATGGGCATAGGAGCGCACATGAAGATCGGCTCCGACTTGAAAGCCGACCATTGGCCGCATCGCAGCTATTTGTTGGATGAGAACCTTAAAGGCGAAGCGCTCATACGCGCTAAGTATCAAGCCTACATGCGCGACTACTTTGCCTGTGTAGCGGGTGTGGACGAAAATGTGGGTCGTTTGGTTCAGCAGCTCAAGGATGATGGACTGTATGACAATACCATCGTCATGTTTTCGTCCGACCAGGGCTTCTATCTTGGTGAGCACGGATGGTTCGATAAGCGCTGGATGTATGAGGAATCCTTTCGCACTCCCTTTGTTGCCAAGTGGAAGGGTGTGATTGAGCCGGGTACAGTGAACGAAGACCTCGCGCAGAACATCGACTTTGCCCCGACCTTCCTCGATATCGCAGGTGTCGCTGCTCCCGGGGATATGCAAGGCGAGAGCTTAGTGCCACTCTTTGAAGGACAAACTCCAGACGACTGGAGAACGAGCCTTTATTATCACTACTACATGGAAGGACATGGCACGACACGCCATGAAGGTGTTAGCGATGGCAACTTTAAGTTTATCCGCTTCTATGGACGGAAAACCAAGGGCGAAGATGTGTTTGAGCTATATGATTTAAACAAAGATCCCGCCGAGATGAACAATGTCTATGGTAATCCTGAAATGGCTGGAAAGCTTGCAAAAATGAAGGCGGAACTCGCTCTGCTGAGAGACTATTACGATGTTCCTGACCAAGAAGTCGTGATGATGAAGCGCGAGAAAAAAGAAAAAAGTAAGTGAAGAAGTTGGCACGATGCTCCTGCGAATCTTACCCGCCTGTAGTTAGATTAAAACTTGTAGCTTCCGAATCAAATTGTAGGACAAGCGTAGTAGATATACATACTTTACGCATTATGAAATCCATTTTTCACCCACTTCCCCTAGCCCTCCTACTAATCTTTTCTCTGCAAACAGCTAACGCTGACCCACCTGCGGCAAGCTTGCCGAAACCAAACATCGTCCTAATCATGGCCGACGACCTCGGTCTTGAAACGATGGGTTCCTACGGGGGCACCTCCTATAAAACGCCCAATCTAGACCGCCTGGCAGCCAACGGCGCGCGGTTTGAGCATTGCTACGCACAGCCCATCTGCACCCCCTCGCGCGTGCAGATTATGACCGGTCAATATAATGTTCGAAACTACACAAGGTTCGGTCTGCTTCCTCGCGGTGAAACCACTTTCGCCCACAAACTGAAAGCGGAAGGCTACGCCACATGTATCGCCGGCAAATGGCAACTAGGCCGCCAGAAAGATGCGCCACAGCACTTCGGCTTCGACGAATCATTGCTCTGGCAACACACTCGTGATGGGCGCGCAAAAATTGATGGCACACGTGTCGATAAGCGCTATGAAAATCCGATCCTTGAGAAGAACGGCGAGCCCTTGGCATACAATGATGGTGAATTTGCCCCCGACCTAATGGTCGACTTCATCCTCGACTTCATTGAGCGTAAAGCGGAACAACCCTTCTTAGTCTATTACCCGATGATACTCACGCACTGCCCCTTCGTGCCGACTCCACACTCCGAGGACTGGAACCCGGCGAGTGTCGGATCCTCCACCTACAAAGGCGACAAAACATACTTCGGAGATATGGTCGAATATGTCGATCACCTCATTGGTAAAATTGAAGCAGAACTCGAGCGGCATGGACTCCTCGAAAACACCTACCTAATCTTCACGGGCGACAACGGCACTGACCGTACCATCGTGTCGATGCTCAACGGCCAGCCCTTCCCAGGGCGTAAAGGTACCTTAACCGACGGCGGCACCCACGTCCCTCTCATCGTCTCCCGCCCCGGCACAGTCCCCGCAAAAGTGCACAATGACCTGATCGACTTCAGCGACTTTCTGCCAACCTTCTGCGAAATTGCAAATAGTAGCACAGATCAACTTAGCCTCGACGGAGGTAGCTTCTTGCCACAACTACACGGCGAAACGGGCAAGCCACGTAAATCCGTCTATTGCTGGTATAACCGGGATATGAAGCCTGGCAAAACACAAGTCACCGCTCGTAACCAGCGTTACAAGCTCTACAGAAGCGGCGAGTTCTACGATGTCCCAAACGACCTGCAAGAGAAGCAACCACTCGACACTGATAGCCTGACGCCCGGACAAGTTGCGATCAAAGAAGAATTACAGGATGTGCTGAATCATTACGAACAGTTTGATCGCCTATCCCAGGTCATTGACGGGCGCCAATAGAATATTCGAATCTTATGAGCATCCAGCGCAACTTGCCGCGTCTGGCTAGTTTGATTAATCCAAAAATTCGAGCAGTATCACTTCTGTGAGGGCACGGCCTGCACTGTGTCCTTTATTTATTTTTTGCCCACCTCTAGTTTTTTGATCGCCCTGCCTTGATTCAGTTCAAGGTCGAGACGTGCAAATTCCGAGCGCATGAGCTCTAACTTATCCGGCAAACTTGTGCTCAATTCCTGACTCTCGATGCGGTCTTCCTTAAGATTATAAAGCTTGTTGAAGTTGACCAATTTCCAATCCCCCCGCACCAGTGCGG
>CALBPO010000321.1 GCA_937899295.1 uncultured Opitutia bacterium | reverse complement strand
ATGAGCCTGACGAGCTACCGGGCTGCTCCACCCTGCAATAAATTTTTTTTACTCCCTTACAAACAAGAACAGCTGCTTGAAGAGGGCGGGATGAAATGGAGGAGTCAGTCGGGTGTAAAGGGTTTTCTTAAGTATTTTTCGTGGTCAGATCAATTCCGGTTTGCTTTGCTCAGTGAGCAGTTTAATAAGTCGGCGTATGGCGGTAAAAAAAGAATCGAGCACTTATCAGAAAACATTGGCGATCAATTTGGATCTTCAGCGATACGGCGTTTTTGCCGAGATCGGGGCAGGGCAGGAAACGGCTAATTGGTTCTTTCGGGTTTCAGGCAGCGCGGGTACGGTAGCTAAGACCATTTCAGCTTATGACATGACGATGAGTGACGCACTCTACGGAAAGGCCTCTCGATATGTCTCGCAGTCGCGACTTCACTCAATGCTCAGCTATGAGTATGACCTCCTTGAGGAGCGACTTGGGGCGGAGAGAGGTAAGGATACTGCCTTTTTCTCATTTTGTAACACGGTTCGTGCGCGCGGCTACCAAGATTCAGGAGAATGCTACGGTTGGTTAGGAGTGCGTTTTCAGCTTAAACCTGAAACGGAGCCCTGTGAAATCGTCATTCATGTTCGCCTACTTGATGAGACTAATTCAGACCAAATGGATGTCCTGGGCAAGGTGGGTGTAAACTTGATTTATGCGGCCTTCAATCACAGGGACAGCTTGCACGAGTTCGTCGACTCACTAGCTGATGGAGTTTCGAAAGAGAGCGTTGAAGTCGATATGCTTCGTTTCTCAGGGGAGGGCTTCCGCTATGTGGACAATCGACTATGTGCCTTACAACTCGTTCAAAGTGGGTTAACTGACGCAGCTATGTTTAATGAAAAGGGCGAAATCGTGCAAGCAACCGACACGCTCTACAAACGTCCGATCTTATTGCTTCGAGGCAGTTTTAGCCCTGTACTCAAACTACACCTAGACATGATCAGGCAGGCACGCAAAGTCTTCTCTGATGTGATGAGCGATGAGGAGAAGTCGCGCGCTTTGGAGATTTGTGAAATTAGTATGAATAACTTGTTGCGTGATGGCGGAGACGTCGACCACGAGGATTTCATTGACCGTGCCGATGCGCTCCAAGCTCTCGGCAAGACAGTCTTAATTAGTCGCAGCGCAGAGTTTCACCGAATCGCGACTTATCTTAGCCGATACACTGCCGAACCGATTGCGATTATTTTGAGTATTGGCCTTCTCAACGAACTCTTTAAAGCAAAATGGGCGGCTAACTTAGCAGGTGGTGTACTCGAGTCGTTTGGCCGTCTCTTTAAAAACCGCGTACAACTTTTCGTCTACCCGTGGCATAACACTAGCAGTATGGAGCTAGTGACAGCCGAGAATTTCAAAGCACCAAAGAATTGGCAGTATTTTTACCGTCACTTGATGCAGAATGATCGTATCTTGCCTATCGGCGTGGGCGACCCTAGCTTGTTGGCAAATACTGGACGTAAGATTCTAAAAAAGATTGAATCGAAGGATAGCAGTTGGCGCGCATGGGTGCCAGATGAGGCACATGCCATGGTCGAACGTAAATTAAAACGATGACATTTGAGGAAAATTCTAGCAGGTAGCCTAGCGAAGACGGACAAGGCCGATTTGACGAAATGCAGGGAGGCTTAATTTACGAGAATTGGGATTTTAATTCATGGCTATTTTATGGCAACAAACGATTGACGGCAATCACTACGAGGTCCGCACTGCGGGCGGGTCAGTTCGTTTGTATCGTAATGGTGTCAACCATTCGCAATGGAATCCTAAGCGACCGCTTTCTGGATCCATCTGGGACTTGATCACGTTACCAACCTTGCATCGTCCTCTCAACAGTTTGGAGGATGTTCTCATCCTTGGCTTCGGAGCTGGATCGGTGGGGCGACAAATTCTTGAACTTGTTATGCCAAAGCGTATCGTCGGCGTTGAGATGGATCCGATCCATCTTTCGATAGCAGATGGCTTTTTTCAATGCTCGAGCGGCTTTGATCTTATCGCTGCCGATGCTGTTGACTGGGTAAATGAGAGCGCCGAGAAAGCAAGCTATGATGTCATCATTGATGATCTATACTCTGAAGAAGATGGTATTCCTGTACGTTGTGTGCCAATGGATGTTGAGTGGTGTAAAGCGCTCGCAAGATTGCTAAAGCCTGGTGGCATCTTGGTTTTTAACATGATTGAGCCAAGGAAGATAAAGCATTTGCCGATTTTTAAATCGTCTAAGCTTAAAAAACGTTTTACTGAAACGGTGATGTATCGAATCGATGGGTACGAAAATCGAGTTATTGCATTTAGCGAAATGCCATTTGATTTTAAGTGCTTAGATAGTCAGTTAAAGTTCATTAAAAAGAAGTATCCGAGCTGCCGCAGGGTCGAGAAGCGCTACGTGAGAAGTAGGAACTTCAAACCCTAGATAGTTGTGTATGTGGTCACGCTCATGCACGTTGCTACATTATCTTCCGTAGAGCGATAGATACTCTCGTAGGTAGGCCGAGCTATCGCTTTGAAGTTGGTCGATTTGATGAGGTTGGTAGCGCCACTGCCAATTGCCAAAAGGCGCACCAGGTGTATTAAGGCGGGCTTCGCTGCCTAGACTCATGAGGTCCTGTAAGGGGAATATAGCAAGTAGGGCGCTGGATTCAATCGCAGCGCGAATCAAATCCCACGCGATCGTATCGCCACTAATGCCAAGGTAGCGGCGGACATGATCCTGCGTCGCAGCATCGAGGCTTTGATACCAGCCAATAGAGGTATCGTTGTCGTGTGTGCCAGAGTAGGCCGCGCAGTTAGGTGCATAGTTATGTGGCAAGTAAGCATTGTCGGCCTCGCTGCCGAAAGCAAATTGCAATACAGCCATACCAGGCAGACCAGTGATCGCACGGAGCTTGTTAACCTCCTCAGTGATTTCGCCCAAATCTTCGGCCACGAGTTTAGCTTCGGGGCAGGCTTTAAAAAGTGCTTTAAATAGCTCGAGTCCAGGGCAGGGGGTCCACCTGCCATTGCGAGCAGTTGTTTCTGTCGCTGGCACAGCCCAGTAAGACTCGAAGCCGCGGAAGTGATCTAGGCGGACGATGTCGTAAAATTCTAAATTAGATTTAATCCGTTGAATCCACCATGCGAATCCCGTCTGTTCATGCACAGCCCAATCATATAGCGGGTTGCCCCACAATTGACCATCTTCTGCAAAGTAGTCGGGTGGCACGCCGGCCACTGCCTTTGGCTGGCCGTTTTTTTTGATCTGAAAGAGTTCTGAGTTTGCCCATACGTCGGAGCTGTCGAGGGCGACAAAGATAGGTGCGTCTCCCATGATTTCAACACCTTGGCCGCCCGCGTAGGCGCGGAGCTTGGACA
>CALBPO010000320.1 GCA_937899295.1 uncultured Opitutia bacterium | reverse complement strand
AAAACCGAGCGAAGTGAACAAATTCTTACCGCAAAGGTCCCCCACGCTTTATGAAGTCTTTTTGACTCGTGTTAATCCGCCATCGATGGCTTTTATAGTGAAATTGCGATACACTTCCATTGGGGCACGAATTATACCTCAGCGCTTATTCACTTTGATAATGATTTGATCCATAAGGCCAAATAGCTCGGTTTTCACAGCTAGCTTCAATTCACTCCTCCACATGTCCTTTTCTCCTGAAGATCCGCCCACCGGCACCGAATTTATTGAACAGACACTCTCCGCGCCCGAAAATGCGGAAGAGTCGAAGTTGCGTCCGCTCTGCTTTGATGACTTCGCCGGGCAGGATAAAACGTTAGAGCGCCTCAAGGTAATGGTCGGCGCGGCGCGGGATCGTGAAGAACCACTTAACCACATTTTACTGAGCGGCCCCCCTGGCTTGGGTAAGACCACGCGCTCTCTCATCCTTGGCAATGAGATGGGGACGAAAGTGAACATCACTTCGGGCCCTGTCATCGACAAGCCGGCCGACTTGGCCGGGCTTTTGACTAACCTGCAGGAGGGCGACATTCTTTTTATCGAT
This sequence comes from uncultured Opitutia bacterium, assembly GCA_937899295.1. Classification (GTDB taxonomy): domain Bacteria; phylum Verrucomicrobiota; class Verrucomicrobiia; order Opitutales; family Coraliomargaritaceae; genus Thalassobacterium. Next base: position 1,524 of record CALBPO010000320.1, on the reverse strand, counting down.
GAGATCCACCGCATTCCAAAAAACGTAGAAGAGTATCTCTATTCTGCGATGGAAGACTTTCGTATCGATATCATGATCGATCAAGGCCCCAACGCTCGCAGTGTGCGACTTAACTTGCCACGCTTCACCCTTCTCGGCGCCACCACCCGCATGGGCTTGCTGACGGCACCCCTACGTAGCCGCTTTACTCTGCAATCGCGACTCAACTACTACGATCACGCGACACTGCAGGGCATTGTCGAGCGCACTTGTGGGATCCTAAATGTTAAATTTGAAACAGCTGGTGCCTCCGAGATCGCTCGTCGCGCGCGTGGCACGCCGCGGATTGCGAATAATTTAGTCAACTTCTGTCGCGATTACGCGCAGCAACGCGGCAAGGGCACGATTACCAAAGACTCCGCCGCGGCCGCGCTTGAGTTATTGGAGATTGATTCGCGTGGCCTCGACGAGATGGACAAGCAAATGATGCGTGTCATGGCGGAAAACTATCGCGGCGGGCCCGTTGGCCTTGGCACCGTGGCCGTCGCCGTAGGTGAAGAAGCCCATACCCTTGAAGAGGTTCACGAACCTTTTCTCATCCAAGAAGGCTACCTCCAGCGGACCGCCCAAGGCCGAGTTCTGACCGAAAAGGGTTGGCACGTGACAGGAATAGACCCGAGTAAGGGCAGCGGCGGACAGACGGAATTACTCTAGGGCATCCACTAGCGACTGAAAGGTCTTCCGATTTCACCGGGTAGGCATATAGGCACCACTTGCCACTTTACCTAAGTAACTAAAGCCGCCATATTGTTACTTTACTATCAGGTCTCTTTACCTTCACTTCCGCGTACAGCACGTCAAACATGGGCCGCAATTCTATACACAAAATTAAGCGTCCACCCCGTCACTCGACGGGGCCGACTGTGATTTACATCGAAAACGAGGACGATCTCTTTGACCTGATCGAGCGCACGGAAAATCCTCTGATTCTTGTGCTCGAAGGCGTGCAAGACCCGCACAACCTAGGGGCGTGCTTACGCACGGCCTCCGGAGCGGATGTCACTGCGGTCCTCGCGCCAGTGAAAGGCGCTTGTGGTATTACGCCAACCGTGCGTGACATCTCTTGCGGTGGCGCGGATGATGTGCCCTTCCTAAGAATTAAGAATCTCGGTATGCTACTGCGTAAATTCCAGGATCGGGAAATTAAGATAGTCGGCACTTCAGATCGGGGCAACGACTCACTTTACGATGTCGATTTCACGGGACCGACTGCGCTTGTGCTCGGCAGCGAGGGCTGGGGACTGCGCAAGGTAACAGGCGATCACTGCGATCACTTAGTTAATATCCCGATGGCGCGGTCAGTGGATTGCTTGAACGTTTCTGTGTCTGCAGGGGTCTGCCTCTATGAGGCAGTGAGGCAGCGAATGTAGTGCCGGCGACTGACCAGTCTGAAGCACCTAGCTTTGCTGATTCGCATTATGAGCAGAGCAGGCTCAGCTCAGTCGCTACAACTTGATTGAACCCAAAAAGCCCCGTCGCTTTTCG
>CALBPO010000319.1 GCA_937899295.1 uncultured Opitutia bacterium | reverse complement strand
CATTCGCATGCATAACTAATTGGCTTTTTCGTTAAGGATCATTATTAGATCGGTTAATATGAGCATCTACCACACTACTCGTCGCGACCTAATACTTGGGAAACGCACGCACCTCGTCGGCATTCTAAATCTCACGCCCGACTCTTTCTCAGACGGTGGCGATTTCGTTGATCTCGATGCGGCCAGCTTGCACTTTCACTCCATGCTTAAGGCGGGTGCTGAGATTATCGATATCGGTGGCGAATCGACCCGCCCCGGGCACGTCCCCATTTCACCGACCGAAGAAATCGCTCGTGTGATACCTTTTATTCAACAAGTTCGCCCGCACACCGATGTGATCATTTCCATCGACACATCAAAGGCCCATGTGGCCGAGGCCGCGCTCGCCGCTGGTGCCGATATAGTCAATGATGTCTGGGGTGCGCAGCGCGACCCCCGTATGGCCGAGGTGATGGCTAGCGGCGGAGCTTGTATTTTAATGCACAACCGCTCCGCCGAAGAAGCGGGCATCGGCGATGTGATGGTGGCGATACAAACTTTCCTACAGCGTTCAGTCGAGCTCGTTAAAGCTGCTGGTGTGCGTGATGATGCCATCATATTAGATCCCGGTATAGGCTTTGGCAAAACCTATGAAGAGAACTGGACAATCATGCGCCGCTTGCCCGAGCTGATTGCCTTAGGTTATCCAATACTCTTGGGTGCCTCACGCAAGTCTATGATAGCCAAATTGCTTAATTTGAAAGACCCGAAAGCACGTCTCAATGGCACACTCGCCACGACTGCTCTCGGCATTCAATCGGGGGTTGATTTTATTCGCGTCCACGATGTCCGTGAAAACCGCGAGTGCGCGGATGTTGTGGATTGCTGTGTCAGATTTTAGTGAGTCGGTTATCCTTTCACTTATGGCGGCATTCAAAACACCTAAAGAACTCGGTTACCGCTTCCCCGCCGAGTGGGAGCGGCAAGAGGCAATTTGGTTCGCTTGGCCTGTTCGTCGGAATCTTTGGCCAGAGTGCTTTGATCGCGTTCGCAAGCAAGTCGCCGCACTCTATGTGCTCGCCGCCCGCTACCAATACGTGCGAGTTCTCTGCGCTGCCGAAGAGCAACCCATTCTTCGCAAGTTTATGGCTAGTCATGGCGACGACTCAGCAGTCGAACTCTATGATTACCAAACCGATGATGTTTGGATACGCGATTTTGGCCCACTCTTTCTCATCCACGATCATAAACAAGAACTCTGCATTACGGACTGGCGCTACAATGCCTGGGGTAACAAATTCCCCGAACAGCAAAAAGACGATCGTGCCACCGCATGGATTGCGGAGCAGCTCGGCCTTTGCCATTTCGAATTTAACGAAGTTCTCGAAGGCGGCGCTGTTGAGAGCAATGGCGCTGGCTATATTCTGACTACCGAGGTCGTCTTGCTTAATCCCACGCGTAACGGCGACACCACGCTAGCCAAGCTTGAACAACAGCTCAGCTCCGGTCTTGGGGTAGATACGATACTTTGGCTTCGCGATGGCCTCGTCGGTGACGATACTGATGGTCATATCGATAACCTTGCCCGCTTTTTCAAAGCCGATGGCATTCTCATCGCTGAAGCCACCGATACAGAAGATAGCAACTACTGTGCACTCGCCGAGAACACTCGCCGCCTGCAAGATTTCCGAACACCGCAGGGCAAGCCCTTCGCCTTAGTGAGACTCCCGCTGCCCGATCCTATCACTCACCAAGGTAAACTCCTAGCCGCGAGCTATCTAAACTTTGTCGTGCTGAATGGAGCCGTCCTTGTCCCCACCTACGGTCAGCCAAAAAACGATGCGACCGCCCTAGAAATAATTGGCGACTGTTTTCCCGACCGGGAGATTGTCGCAGTTGATTGCAGCGACATTATTAAAGAAGGCGGCGCCCTGCATTGTATGAGTCAGCACCAGCCAGCGGTTTTATAGATCCTTAAAGTTTTCGAAACGCGTCCACTTGAATCCAACCAGTGATCTCAGCCTCAGTTTCGACTTTTAGAAAATTATTATGTTGGTCGATTATGTATGCGCGCTCTCCAGGGCGAGCGACGCCGGCCTTGGGTGCCGCGCTGGCAGGGGCGTGGTGGAGGTCGACAGCATCGTTAGAAATGACGATCCCTGGCGATTGTTGCGTAATTTGAATCGTCAGCGCAGTAAGTGCTAAGAGGAGGCATACGGTTGCGATGCCTGAAAAAAGCTTTAAAAGTATAGGGCGCTGGAAGCCACCGATGCGTGGTAGCGCAAGCACCGCGATCACGATCCAAAAGCAAGTACATGCAATCCAGATCCAGGTAATCTTCGTGAGCATATTGGCCGCGCTTTGCCACCAGTCAGTAGGGGTGTCGTAGAGTCCGAGTATTTGGCGGAGTGCACCGAGTTTGAAAATGTAGGTTTTGTTGAGAGGCGCTAGGCGTAAAGCGCGTTCAAGTTGCCAGACGGCAGCAGCAGATTGGCCTTGCTGGTAGAGACTGAGTGCTAGGTTATGGCGTGTCGCTGCGTTTTCTGAAGATTCAAGGCTGCGGTCAAAGGCTGCGGTGGCTTCGGCATATTTAGCTTCGTGATACGCATCGAGCCCTGATTGGAAATCGTCTGCTTGGATAGGAGAGAGTAGTGCGCTGAAGAATAATAGGCACAGCTGGATGTATCGTAGAGGCAAGGGTCGGAGTCTCAGCTTTGGTAAGATAATGCATGAATCCAGTTTGCCTAAAAATGGGAATCCAGCGAAGTGAACTATTTGTGTTAAGAAATTCATAGTGCTTTCAAAATCCCTTCTAGTTCTGACTTGGCTTTAGCGAGATCGCTCTTCGATTCCTTGCCTGCGAAGCGTAGGGCGTCTGCTGTGGCGAAGAGTCTGCGGGTTTGCGAGATCGCTCGCTCGGAGAGGCCTTTTTTTAACATGACCTCGCAGAGTGTGTCGATATCTGCTGTGCGGTTGTTTTCGCCCGATCGATAGGTCACGGCTAGGCGGATGGCACTTTGGGCTTGGGCGTAAAAGTGGTCTGCCACTTTGGCTTTTTGCGCGGCTGTTTTGCTCGTGCGGAGTTCCTGCTTAGCCCTTTGTCGAGCGGCATAAGCAGGATCTTCTTTCAGTCGACGCTTGCGCCTGAGCGCGAGGCCATAGGTGACTAAGCCGACGGCTATGGCCGCGTTAATCGACCAGAAGCGGGGGTTGTTCCAATGGCTTGTCGCGTGAATGGAGCGTGGGCGGTAGTCGAGCGTGAGGAGAGCTTCCTCTACGGTAAGTTCTTGCTGGAGTGGAAGTAATGCGGTGCTAGGAGGTGGCGCAGTCTGAGTGCTCGGTCCAGATGGCGTGGCGGGACGACCTGAAGGACTGACCTCAATCTCAATGGCTGGTGAACTGAGCTGAGTGTAGCGCTGCGTTCCAGGTTCGAAGTAAGCGAAGCGCATCTCAGGAATTTCTAGGGTGCCCGCTTGCTTCGGTATCATTACATAGTCGAAGCGTTTAGTGCCAAGCAGGGCGCTGCCCGCAATACGCGGTTGGAAGTTTGACTCGGGCTCGTAACTGCGCCAGTCGGCTGTTTCTGGAATAGTGGGGCCATTGATACGGTCAAAGTTTCCGTTCCCAGAGATTTCGACCGAGAGCATGATAGGCTCGCCTGCTTGGGTCTGATTGCGGTCGGTGTCGACTTGCGTG
>CALBPO010000318.1 GCA_937899295.1 uncultured Opitutia bacterium | reverse complement strand
TGCACGGGTCGTCAACTCAGTCTTGTTCGAATAAACTTGAGGATAATCGACACGCTCACCGAGCGGGAGTTGCAGAGCCATTAGCTCCGAGTCATCGATCAAGCCCCGCGTATTTAAGTCTTCGGGGCTTATGAAAACTGGATTAGCGGCAAAGGCAGACAAACCTTGGTACGGTGAATCCCCATAGCCAGCAGGATTGAGCGGTAAGATCTGCCAAGTGTTTTGTCCGTGCGCCGCAAGTGCTTCGATCCACTGAATGGAAGAAGGCCCAAAATCACCGATTCCGAAATGATTGGGCAAGGAGCTAGGGTGCGTAAGAAGACCGCAGTCTTTATTGAATAGTGTTCGGGGCATTAGAAAATCCCTCCCTGTCTGGAGATTTGGAAGGCTACGAAGTAGACAGTGTTGGCACAACTATTCAAATTAGATAGCTCAATTTTTTTAAGGGAAACATTAGTTAAGTCTCCATCGCATTCAGCGGAAATGTAGGACTGCGCGTCGGCGACTGCTGGCAAGGGGCTAAAAATATAGAGACTTTGGCGTAACATGTTTTTAAAACTGTTTAGAGCGTAAATATCCAAGCAAGAGATACAGACTAAGCGCTAGTTGACAGTTGAACATGCGTCCTGCTTAAACTACATTTCCTAGAACCATTGAGATGTAAAACAATGCATGATCTAAAGCGGTTCCGCTTGCCATCATTTAAATTATCAAAATACACAAGATGGGCATGAATAATGCCTAAGTAAAAAGAACGAATCTCAAAACTGAATCTGAAAACAACTACCTACACAATGGACTTTACCACACAGCTCGGACTCGATCCAAAAACTGCGGCTTACGCCCACGATGAAGATTCGCTCCTCGAATACGTCAATTTAAAGTTAACCTCGATCGGCCAACCTATTTTCGATGGAGTTGGGGACTCTGGTTTCACTAGTTTGAGCAAGACACTACTCGCTAGCTATCAGGAAAAATCACGCCTCCTCGCTGACTACCTTCCTCCCTGCGATCAGCGAGTGCAGAGCTTCCTCGTAAATTATTTCGGCGATCTCGACCCAAGCGAGGTACCTTATCTGCCAAATAATACGCTCATCCTCGACCGCCATGGAGTGGCACGCACCCTCTCGCTTCCCGCCAAAGGCGACCACTTCTCTTCCGAGATCATAGACTCTTATCGTATCCAACAAGGCGTGCTCCATAACCCAAAGAGCGACCGTCGCACGACCAAAGGCGTCTTTCACGTCACCGAAGGGGGACTTCCGATCCCCAATGATAAAAAAGCCGTTCCAAAACTCGCCGCCGCGCGCCTCTTTGCCAAAGCCCTCAAAACAGCGCCCGATTCTCTAACGACGCTGCCCTTCCTCGCCAACCAAGAAGAAAAAGCCCGCGCTTGGGTCTCGCTTCTTCTACGTCCAGTCGTCGTACCCGAAGTCGATGGCTTCACTAAGGAAAAGACCCTCGAAGTCCGCTTCTTTGCGCCAGGTAACCTAGTTAGCAATCTCGACTTCGTCGAATCCATCTTCGGCAACGGCGGCGACCCTTTTATAGGCGAAAACGACGCCGCCCTCGATCCCGCTCATTGGACAGGTCACAGCGGTTGCGTCATTCTCGCACCTCACCTTATGGGTACTACCAAGGTCGAGCTCGGTCTGCCCAATATCAAAGACGCCAGCGAACGCCAAAAACGCGACGGCATGTGCTGGGAAAAAGAAGACGAACTTTATAACGACGGCGGTGCCTTCAAGATCACTTGCCGCGATGCCCGTGGTGTCGTCGTCACGGCGATCGCGGATAACTACTTCGGCTACTGCAAAAAAGAGGTCAAAACACAAATTGGTTTCTCTGCTAACCTTCACGGCCTTGCCGAAGAAGAGCACGCAGGCGGCACCCTCGCTTTCACTGGTTACGATCTGGGTGAAGATTTCCAGCTCAGCCATTACTACCCCGAGGTCGACCAGACCTTCGACGGCGTAGTCGCCCGCTACATCGACCGTATCAATGTGAAGCCCGAAGGCTATGCAG
>CALBPO010000317.1 GCA_937899295.1 uncultured Opitutia bacterium | reverse complement strand
CCGAATCCGAAACATCAGAGGCCGCGCCTAGCACTGAGCTTGTCGAAGTTACTACCGAAGTAGCTACACCTGCGCCAGCAGTCGAAATCTCAGAAGAGGCTGCCCAGCCCGAAACGATCGAAGCCGCTCCCAGTCCTCAGCCTGCCGAAGTTATCAGCGAAATAGTTGCACCCGCACCAACCGTCGAAGTCTCTGAAGAGGCTACTCAGTCCGAAACGACCGAGGCTGCTCCCAGTGCTGAGCCTGCCGAAGTTATCAGCGAAGTAGCTATACCCGCACCAGTCGTCGAAGTCTCCCAAAATGAGCTCATCGAAATTGTTGGCTTTCTAACCGCTCAAGGTGGTGGTGTTGCTTCCTTGCAACTAGATGAGGCTAGTGTCGACGCACTCTCTGAAGGCCTCCGAAAAAGCCTCAATGGTGAGATCAACATTATGAAGCTTCCCCAAGAGGAAGTTGAAGCCGCCTTCGGCCAAGCCCAAGCGCGCGCTGAAGCCGTCCAAGCAGGCGCAGGCACTGGAGAATTACCGCCGATCAGCGCCGCTTCGCTCGAAAAAATCGGTGTCACCATTGTCATGCAGTCAGGTCTGCAACAACTTGGCTTCGGAGCCGATGAGGCCGATTTGATACAAAAAGGATTTGTCAAAGGTGCAGGTGATTCTACTCCTGACCCTTCCCTCGAAGCCAAAATGCCCGCCTTCCAAGAGTTTATCCAAGCACGTATTCAAGCGGCTCAATCTGAAATGATGGCCGCTCAAGCTGCCGCCCAAGAAGAAGCCATGGCCGACTTCGCTGAAGTCGCCGCTGAATGGAGCGAGAAGGAAAATTTCAACGTTATTCTCGAAACCACTCAAGGTGATGTCGAGATCGAGCTCATGCCAGTCATTGCACCGCTCGCTGTGGCTAACTTCGTCGGGCACATTAATTCAGGTTATTATAATGACCTCATTTTTCACCGCGTGATCGAAGGCTTCATGGTGCAAGGTGGCGATCCGCTCGGTACCGGTACTGGTGGCGAATCGATCTGGGGCAAAAACTTCCCCGACGAATTCAGTCCCGAAGCACGCTTCGACACCGAGGGTCTCCTAGCGATGGCCAATTCGGGTCCGATGACCAATGGCAGTCAGTTCTTCATTACTACAAGTACGCCTGAGTGGCTCAACGATAAGCACACCATCTTTGGTAAAGTCGTCAAAGGCTATGATAATGTAAAGAAGATCGAAGGCGTCGAAAAAGGTGCGGGTGACAAACCAGTCGAAGATCAAAAGATTGTTAAGGCCTACATCGCTGAGTAAAGGTCCTAAGCAAAATCAATTTCCAAAACCCGCGACTCTCGTAAGGAACGCGGGTTTTTTCGTGCAATAAGGTTAAGCTCTAACAAATAGCTCAAAAGCCCTTCTCGGAATCGCCCCCCAGTGGCACAGCTGGAGCACTTCGTGCATCCTTTGAGTCAGCCGCATAATGCTTATGCATTTGCCAACCGGCTCGATAGGGGGAACCCTCAGCTTTTACCCATTCTGTAATTGCATCGAGTGTGACCACGTCCGAATGCCTCGACCACTCCGGATGTAGCCAAACTGGTTTGGTCGTCTTGCCGATTACTTTAACGTATTCTGGAATTGCTCCATCTTGATCGACGATGATCTTAAACTCATCTGCTCGCGCAATGTTTTCGGCTAGCGGCAACTTCCATCGCTTCGGACTGAGAGTGATCCATTCAAAATCTCCCTTAATCGCAAAGGCACCGCTCGTCTCCAAATGGACGGCGCGTCCAATCTTATGCAGCGCATCGACCAAGGGTGCGAGATCGTGGATGGCTGGTTCGCCACCTGTTACTACGACAAACTCAGCTTTCGTTTTGGCGACCTCTGCCACCAGTGTATCGACTGCAAGCCGTTCAACCTTATCCGGAATATAGTCCGGATGCCAAGTCCCCGCCGAGTCGCACCAGGGACAATGAACGGGACATCCAAAAGTGCGTATGAAATAAGCTGCCCGCCCCGCGTGTGCGCCTTCGCCTTGAAAGCTATAAAACTGTTCGTGAATCGGTAGCATGGCTTTAACCTGACCGCTGCCGCTTCTTCCATGGTCGACGGTCGTTGACCGGTTTCAAATCGACGGCTTCGATTCGGACGCCCGCTAAGGCTGTGTGGCGACGCAGCTTTTTGAAGTTTGTTTGCGTGATTGTGAAGGTCAGCGATTGCGCAGTCTGCGTCTCAATAATTTGCTCTTCAACGAGGAAGCTGATATTCACGCAGGTCTCACCGTATTGATAGTCGATAGTTTAGCGTAGAAGTTCGATGAATTCCGCAGCCTTATCATTTGGATGGAGGATGAAATTGATACGACTGATTAACTTTGGAATGGAAATTTCTAGATCAAATATGTTGTGCGCCGCGAGACTCATCTCACCATTGCGACGACCGACGAGGCCATGGATTAATGCCAGTTTTCCATCTTCTAGGCGTGCACCTTCCTTCGCGTAAGGATCGGGGAACATGATCATTTCATAACTGTGAGTGCGCGTGGCTAGATTGAAGACCGCCATTTGTTTGCTGTCTTTACGCGTATATTTGATCGCAAGATTACACACGATGCCACTGAGACGGAAGCTGCTACGGTCGTCGAAATTAACTAACTCATCCGGGTGATGAAAGCTATCGATTGCTTCATCGATCCCCGCGTAGGCATCCATAGGGTGCCCTGAAATGTAGAAGCCTAACAACTCTTTTTCGTAGCCTAGTTTTTCCGTCATGCCCATCGGTTCGACGCTGCGACGATTGTTGGTTAGTTTGTCCTCCTCAGCTACACCGACTTCGTCGAGCATGTCGAAGAGACTACCTTGTCCGGCATCGCGGTCGCGGCGGGCGCTTTCGGCTTCGGCAAGTTCAGACTCCAAGTCATCAAGTAATGCGGCGCGATCTTCGCCAAGCGAATCAAAACCGCCTGTCTTGATTAGTGCTTCCATTACGCGACGGTTGACCGCTTTGTCGGCATTACGGACTATGAAATCGGTGAAGTTTTCATAGGGGCCATTGGCTTCGCGCTCGGCTATGATGACTTGTGCCGCACCTTCGCCCACGCCCTTGATCGAGGCCATACCGAAGCGAATACTGCCTTCACCTTTTTCTACTACGGGGGTGAAGTCTGCGCCTGACTCATTCACATCTGGGCTGAGTACAGGCACATTCATCGCATTACACTCGGCAAGATTATGTGAAATCTTATCGGCGTTTCCCTGATCCGCGGTGAGCACCGCAGCCATGAACTCGACGGGATAGTTGGCTTTCAAATACGCTGTACGATAGCTAAGCATTGCATAGGCGGCGGAGTGCGATTTATTGAAACCGTATTCCGCGAATTTTTCCAGCAAAGCGAAAATAGACTCGGCCGTGTGGCGATCGATGTCGTTCGTCTCCTTCGCGCCTTTGACGAAAATATCCTTTTGCGCGTCCATCACGGATTTAATTTTCTTACCCATCGCGCGGCGGAGGATGTCGGCGCCGCCAAGTGTGTAGCCCGCGATGATCTGGGCGGCCTGCATGACCTGTTCCTGGTAAACCAAGACACCATAAGTTTCTTCGACCAACTCTTTGAGTAAAGGGTGCGGTATCTCTACGGTCGAAGGATCTTTTTTACCTTCGATAAATTGCGGTATGAACTGCATCGGCCCAGGACGGTAGAGTGCGATGAGCGCGATGATTTCTTCGAAGGAGCTCAAGCCGATCTGTCGGCAGAGCTGTTGCATGCCGCCGGACTCCAACTGAAAGACGCCTGTAGTACGACCAGAGTTGAGCAGGTCGAAGGTCTCCTTGTCATTAAGCGTTACATCCGCGACGTTAAAATCGGGACTGTCGCGGGTGATCTGCACGTTCTTCTCTGCGTCGAAGATCACGGTCAAAGTCTTCAGCCCCAAGAAGTCCATTTTAAGTAAGCCGAGGTCTTCAGAAGGTCCTTTCGGATATTGGGTCGTTAAATCACCTTCCTGAAGTGTGACGGGAATTAAATTAGTGATGTCTTGGTCGGCAATGATGACACCGCAGGCGTGTTTGCCAGTGTTACGGATCATACCTTCGATCACGCGGCCTTGATCGATGATGGTGCGAGCGACGGGGTTACGATTGACTTCGGCGGCGAGCTCAGGTGATTTTTTGACGGAGTCATCAAGCGAAATGTTGAGCTCGTCGGGGATCATCTTGGCCAGTTTGTTCGACTCCGCAAAGTCTAGGTCGTTGACTCGTGCAAGGTCGCGGATGACCATCTTGGCACCAAAGGTTCCGAAAGTGATGATATTGGCTACGCGGTCCTTCCCGTATTTATCGCGAACATAGTTGACCACTTCGTCGCGGCGGCGCATGCAGAAATCTACGTCGAAGTCAGGCGGGGAGACGCGTTCTAAGTTGAGCATACGCTCAAAGAGAAGACCGAAACTGAGCGGATCAAGGTCGGTGATTTTTAGCACGTAAGCAACGATACAACCGGCACCCGAACCGCGGCCTGGCCCAACAGGTATAGCTTGCTTACGCGCCCAAGCAATAAAGTCCCAAACAATAAGGAAGTAATCTACGAAGCCAGTGCCAGTGATGATGGCTAGCTCATATTCAAGCTGCTCACAGTAGCGCTTGTCGTCGGCAGAGACGTTCTCCCAGTCCGCACGACAGGCATCGTAGTCGGTGCCGTAACGTTCTTTGAGGCCATCCTTACAAAGCTCGAAGAGGTAGAGCCCGTTGCTCTTAAGCTTAATGCGCTCGGCTTCGCTCATTTCGATGGGCTCCTCAGCGTCGCGGACGAGAATTTCGTTCTTACTTTTGATGTAGATGTCGAGGCAGCGGTCGAAGTTGCGGTGATCCTCCGCGTGTGGGTTGCTCTCGATTTCGATGGGACGCTCGTAAATGGGGTAGTGATCTTCACCAAAAGGGAGCTTTACCTCGCACATCTCTGCCACGGCGGAGGTGTTAATGATGGCCTCGGGCACCTCCTTGAAGGCAAGCTCCATTTCGTCCCGCGATTTTAAATAAAATTGCTGCGCATCATAGCGCATGCGTTTCTCGTCGGCCACTTTGGCCCCGGTTTGTATACAAAGTAGCGAGTCGTGCGGCTCCCAATCAGTTTTTTTGACGTAGTGGACATCGTTCGTGGCGACGACCTTGAGGTCGAACTCCTTGGCCAGCTTGAGGAGGCCTGGAATGATGCGCCGCTGCTCCTCGATCCCGTGATCCATGATCTCGATGATGAAGTAATCCTTGCCGAAAATATCGATAAACTTAGCCGTGGCAGCGCGAGCGTTCTCATATTCGTCTGCGAGCAGAAATTTAGGAATGACCCCAGCGAGACAGCCGGAGAAACCGATCAAGCCATCGCTATGCGCGGCCAGCGTCTTCATATCCGTGCGCGGGTTGCGGTAGAAGCCCTGGGTGTGGGCTTTGGAGACAAGCTTACAGAGGTTCTGGTAGCCAGTGAAATTACGCGCGAGTAGACCCATGTGGCGGGACTTTTGCTTTGCCCGCTCCTCGTTGATTAGCGCGAGCTCGTCTTCGTAAACCAGATAGATTTCGCAGCCGAGTAGTGGCTTGATCCCATGTTTTTCCGCCTGCTTGAAGAAGCTAGTCAACCCGTAGAGCACCCCGTGGTCGGTGATCGAAAGCGCCTTCATCCCAAGTTCTGCGGCGCGCGCACAGAGCTTATCTGTCCGGCTGCAACCATCCAACAGACTGTGGTCTGTATGGACGTGCAGGTGGACGAATTCGGTATCTTTTGTCGACATCGGGTCGCCAGACTGAAGGTGCGTTTCGGCATGGCAAGCAGAAGCTATGTGCAGTCTAGATTCAGATAGATGGCAAGCCCGCCAAACCGACCAATTGAATCGCTGCGAAGGCTCCAAAAATGCAAGATAGTCTTTAAAATACATTGCAATTTTCCCATACGGAGTTCCTTTAAAGCGAATTCTATTCCCTATTATATATACCCTTTGAGACCGTTTATAAAAGCTAAGTTTTGTTTGTGCGTTTTAATGGCCTTGCCGTCTCTAGCAGCGGCACATTGTGATTCAATAGAAATTACGGGCACAAGCTGGGAGTCTAGTAGTTCTACCCTGGCAATGACATTTACCAGCAAGCCGGGAAAAATATATGAGGTGCAGGGGAGTCCTGATTTGGCGGGTTTTAGCCCTGTGACTGATGTTGCGGGCGCGAGTGAGGTTCTGCAGACTAGTTTGGCCGCGCCTTCTGTCGGTGAGGAACAATATTTTTTTAGGATTCAAGAGAAACTTGAAGCGCCCAACGCTACTTGGCTGGGTTACCATGGCGGTTCCAGGGAAGAAGCGCATGGGCATTATATTATGGAGTGCCAAGACGGGGGCTTTTTGCAGGTTGGCGAGACGGGGTTTTTACCAAATAGCGCGCGGATCTTAGTCGTGAAAACTAACAGCTTGGGCCAATTGATTTGGAAGAAAGAATTTTACAGCGGGGGGCACAATTTGGGTAATTCTTGCTTGGAGGTTTCGGATGGCTATCTCATTGCGGGCGCAATTAATCGCGATAGTGCCATTTTGAAATTAAACAAGGAAACAGGGGCAGCTATTTTTCAGAAGATATTCAATAACGGGGGAGTCGATGCATTTGAGCATCTAGCGCAAACGCCCACTGGAATCTTGGCAGTGGGATACCGTAACGCTGAGGATCCCGATAATACTTTTTTCACCTATGCGCAGGGGCATATTACTTTTCTAGATAATAACGGAGACTTACTCAGCTCGCAGAGTATCAATAATTATATGTCGCAAGGGTATCGGATTAAACAAGCAGGTCTTGAGTACATAATCGCGGGTCAAACTGAAGATGCTCTTG
>CALBPO010000316.1 GCA_937899295.1 uncultured Opitutia bacterium | reverse complement strand
CCACCTAAAGGTGAAACAGACTTTAAACCCCACCCGGACGGTCTAAATCACGCGAATGAACTTGTCGGCTTGATCCACGAAACTTTCCCTGAATGCACAGTAGGAGTGGCGGGTTACCCAGAAATGCATCCCGAAGCGCCCTCTCCTGACATCGACTTACTGAATTTGAAACGCAAAGTCGATACGGGTGGGCACTTCGTAACAACACAATTGTTTTTCGATAACGCCAAATATTTCGGGTTCGTTGACCGTGCACGCAAAGCAAAAATTGGTGTGCCCGTGCTCCCTGGACTCATGTGCGTGAGCTCCCGAAAACAAGCACTGCGCTTCTGCGACATGTGCGGTACATCGATGCCGGCCGAGCTGGATCAGCAACTACTCGCTGCCGGCGATGACGCCGAAGCAGTCGAAGCAGTGGGCATCGACTGGGTCTATCGCCAAGCTCGTGAACTGCTCGAGCGCGGCGCGCCTGGCATCCACCTTTACATTCTTAACCGTGAAGGGCCCGCGGTTGAACTAATGGAAAAACTCAAAGCGGCAGGCTTTTACAAAGCGTGAAGCCAAAGGACATTCAGCTAATTGGCAGCGAACTGGCCATCGTTTGGGACGACGGCAAAGAGAGCTATTTTCCCTCAGATTTCCTTCGGAAGCATTCACCCAGCGCGCAAAACATAGGTGAAAAAGACATCTTCGGTAATCAATATGGTGGTGACGGTCCAAAGGAATTTGCGGGCGTCACGATCAAAGGCTGGGAGCTTCAGGGTAACTATGCCATCCGTCCCATCTTCAGCGACGGTCACGGTAGTGGCCTATTTAGTTGGGAATTCTTGAAGGAATTAGAGTCCCGCCTTTCTTAATGTAAGTAGGTAGAGCGCGCACCTAAATATTACGCCAGTGCGCTATCCGTGCCGCGACTTGATCAGGTCCTGGCATACCGGGCTTGTCACGGGCGGCGAGTGCTTTCTCTAAATCAAAAGCCTGCACCCAGTCCTCACCTAAGGCTTCGTGAATTTTAGAGACTTCCGTAAACGGCAACTTGTTGAGCGGTGTATCTAACTGCTCGGATAAGGCAACCAATGCGCCCACTACGTGGTGAGCTTCACGAAAGGGTATCGCTTTTTTCACTAAATAGTCGACCACGTCCGTAGCAAGCAATGCGGGGTCGCCCACAGCGCTAGCGCAGCGTTTCACGTCCGCAGAGACTCCTGGCAAACAGGCTGCCACGCAATCGAGGATTAGCTTCGTCTGATCAAAACTGTCGAAGACTGGTGGTTTATCCTCTTGCAAGTCGCGATTGTAGGTCAGTGGTAGGCCCTTAACCATCGTAAGCAGTATTTGCAAATTGCCTGTAAGTCGCGCGGACTTGCCACGGATCAGCTCAAAAGCGTCAGGGTTCTTCTTTTGCGGCATCAGACTGGAGCCTGTTGTAAAGGCATCCGGTAGTTTGACGAAGCCAAACTCAGCACTACTCCACAGAATGAAATCCTCCGAGAGCCGCGAAAGATGTATACCGACAGTCGCACAGGCTGAGGCGAACTGGATAAAAGTATCGCGATCACTGACCGCATCCATGCTGTTTTGCGTGAGCTGTGGTTTACCCTCTTGATCAACGAAACCGAGCTCTTTAGCCACAAAATCACGGTCGATTGGTAGTGTCGTGCCAGCGATCGCACCTGAACCGAGCGGGCAGACATTAGCCTGCTCCTTGGCCGCAGCAATGAGTGTGCGGTCACGTGCCAACATCTCTACATAAGCGAGCAAGTGATGCGCCATCGGCACAGGTTGAGCACCTTGTAAATGAGTGTATCCGGGGATGATCACTTCCTGCGTCTGATCCGCCAGATCGACGAGTGCGGCCATCACCCTGGCAAGTGAAAGGTCGAGTTCGTCACAAGCGGATTTAAACCAGAGACGCATATCAGTAGCCACCTGGTCGTTACGACTACGAGCGGTGTGAAGCTTTGCGGCTGCGGGCACCTCCTGTGTGAGGGCTTGCTCAATGTTCATATGGACATCTTCGAGTTCGGGATCCCACGAGAACTCGCCCGCTTCGATTTGTGCAAGGATCGCATCGAGACCCGCTTGGATCGCATCGCGCTCTTCAAGAGTGATAATACCGACATGGGCGAGCATAGCGGCCTGCGCTTGACTACCTTGAATATCGAAGGGCGCCAGTCGTTGATCGAACGAGACGGATTCGCCAATACGGAGCATCAATTCAGCGGGACCTTCGGAAAACCGTCCACCCCAAGTCACTTGTTTTTTAGCATCTGACATATTGATAGAATTTTCGCCCCTGCCCGCTTTGGCAAATCTAATCCAACCGAGTGACTATATTCCCATCGTTGGCGTGAGCGATGGCCTCTTTCTTTGAGATCACGTCTGCCTCAACGAGCTCGATCAAATGTTGCTCGAGTGTGTTCATACCCTCAGCCTGGCTAGTTTCGATCTTACTGTAAACTAAATGCAGCTTTCCACTGCGCACAATGTTGGCGACGCCAGAGTTGTTCTTGAGAACTTCAAAGACGGGCACGCGGCCATTACCTGATTTACGAGCAAGCAGTTTTTGACTCACCGCAAATGCCAGCGAAAAAGAAAGCTGCGCCGCAATCTCAGTCGAACGTTCGGCAGGAAACATATCGATAATTCGGCTAAAGGTGCCTTTGACATCCTTAGTATGCAAGGTCGAGAGCACAAGATGTC
>CALBPO010000315.1 GCA_937899295.1 uncultured Opitutia bacterium | reverse complement strand
TATCCTTCTTACAAAAATGTGTCATTGGTGCGCTCAACAAATTATGATACCAAAGAAGAATTAAACGAGGGAGATCTCGTTTTAATAGAAAAAGGGGAATCGAACGGCTTAGCGTTTATGCTTGGAGCAATCTCGGAAACTTTTGTTTTAGGAAATGATGCCCTTACTTGGTATCGCTGTGGTATTAACACCAATCAAGATATAGATTTTGCGGGGACAGTATCAGCCCAAGGATTATATGTTAGTACTCCGGGAGGAAATATAACCTTTGATGGCATGGATAATAGAATAAGCTCTAGTTTTGAAACAAGATTTGAGGGTAATCGTGTCCGCTTTGACAATTATGGAGGTGTAGATTTTGATACAGATGTTGAGTTCCGCTCAACGGTTACCGTTCAGACCCCGACCCAAGACAACGAGGTAGCCAACAAAGCTTATGTGGATAGTGTTGTTGTACCATCCGGAGGATTAATTGCCTGGCCATCAGCTAACGTGATACCAGATGGTTGGTCCAACGCTGTATTATCTTCGCCAATGCCTAATTATATTTGGATTAGAAAAGATTGAAAACTCCTTAAGGAGTCTTCCCATTACGTTTGCTTTATTTGTAATGGTTTCTCCTAATTAAAATCTAGAAATACTCCCGGGCAATGCTTTATAAGGAGTCCTGAAATGGGGATTTAAAATATGGGCCACGAAGCACGCTACTCGAAAGATACTTTTCAGACCCGCCTTAAATGGCAGGATCTCGACCCCGATTACCTACGTCAACTCGTCGGCCTTGCTAAAATCGAAGACCTCGCAGGCGCCGGACTGGCAAATCGTCCTGAACGCCTAGGCGACGTCACGACCGCGCTCATGCCCGAGGGTGCCAAGGGTAAGGCTCAGCTCACTGCGCGCGAGCCGCTCACGGTATGTGGTCTTGGACTGCTCCAGACTACGCTCGATAGCTATGGCCAAGATTGCCAGTTCGAAGCCAATGCTGAAGATGGCCAATCGGTCGATCATGGAGAGGTCATCGGCATCCTTAGTGGCAGCTCTACCGTGCTACTGCAAGCCGAGCGCGTCATCCTCAACTTTCTCCAGCACCTTAGTGGGGTCGCCACCGAGGCTCGCCTCTATGTGGATGCGCTTGGTAAAAGCTCTTCTGTGTTACTTGACACGCGCAAAACATTGCCTGGTTACCGAGTGCTCCAAAAATATGCCTTCGCCTGCGGGGGCGGCTATAATCACCGCATCGGTCTCTTCGACCGCGTCATGCTCAAAGACAACCATCTCGCAGTGGCTGGCGCGACCGGCGGCAACCGCCTAAGCGAAACGATTGCTCTCGCCGTCAATACCTGCGAAGATATCCCCGTCGAAGTCGAGGTCGATACACTCGAACAAATCATCCCCGCGCTCGAGGCAGGCGCCGACATTATACTGCTCGATAACTTCAACCCGCCCGAACTTAAGCAGGCCGTCTCTATAATCGAAGGTCGCGCCTGGACTGAAGCGAGCGGTGGCGTTACGCTCGATAGTCTCAGTGACCTCGGCGACCTCGGGCTCGATTTTATTTCAACCGGTGCACCAATCCACCAAAGCAAGTGGAAGGATATTGGCCTAGACTGGCTATGAGCGATACCGAATACCGCCAAATCTTAGCTAGTAGCGACACGCAAACCATTTTGAGTGCCCTACTTGATGCCCCGGATACTTTTGTCTCGGGTAGCTTGCTGGCCGAGCAACTCGGCATTTCACGCCCAGCCATCCATGGTAAACTAGCAAAACTGCGCGAACAAGGCTTTGAAATAGAAGCCGTTCGCAATAAGGGTTACCGACTTATCAAAGAACCGGAAGTGCTCCATGCGGACTTGATCTCTTACTATGTGGAAAAGTCCGGCGCACCAATCGATGTTCTCTACTTCCCAGTAATCGATAGCACCAACAGCGAGGCCGAGCGTCAGCTATCGCGCCGCCGCGCCACCCCTTTCGCTATTGCCTCAAGTTGCCAAACGAAAGGAAGAGGCCGCCTCGGGCGCGACTGGCACAGTGCGAGCGCTGAGAATCTTTATCTCTCTGTCGTCTTTGAGCCGAATATTCCACCGCAAGCCCTCCAACACTTTACCCTGTGGGCAGGTATCCACATTTGCCGTGCCCTTCAAGGCCTTGTCCCAAAAACGCCTTTGAAAATTAAATGGCCAAACGACCTCCACACCAATGGGCGCAAGTTTGCTGGCATGTTAACCGAGGCTAAGGTGGACGCTGACAGCCTGCGCAGCATCATCTTCGGCATTGGACTGAACGTAAATAGTAACCCCGCAAAATATCCCAAAGAAATTCAAAAAACTGCGACTAGCCTCTACGCGGTCGGCGGCGAGGAACTAAGGCTCAACCAGGTAGCCGCCAAAGTAATCACCGCGACCCAAACAGCCTACAATACTTGCATCCTTGGTAGTGGCTCGGAAAACCTCGTCGACGCCTGGGCGCCACTCAACTCGCTTTCCGGACAAAGCGTTACCGCGATTATGAATAATAATGAAATCACTGGCATCGCTTGCGGGATCGACGAATCGGGCGCCCTACAGCTCCTCGATGAAGGCGGCATCCTCCATTCAGTCAGCGCGGGTGATGTAACACTCAGAAAATGACTGATTAATTATAAATAATCATTAGTCTGAATTATTGTGAGTCATTTATGCATAGACGTCGGTAATACCAGTATCCACTACGGGCTGGTCTCTGGCCAGACAGTGCAATGCGCGGGACAGTTCCCCACCCACAATTTTGACCGCACTCCCTCGCCTGAATTTGCGCACGCGGTCGCCCCGCTCATCGCTCAAGCCGAAGGCGTCTCCTATTGTTCGGTTGTTCCCGCAATCAATGACAACCTCTGCGCCAGTCTCGCCGATTTTGCCAAACCGATCTTTCATCTTACTTGCGAAACTTGCACGGGGCTCGATCTAGCCTACCCGAAGCCCTACGAGATTGGGGAAGACCGAATCGCTAACGCGATCGCAGCGCAGGAATTCTACGGCATTCCTGCCATCGTCATTGATATGGGCACCGCTGTTACTTTCGACATTATCAGCAGCAAGGGTTACGAGGGCGGTATCATCGCACCCGGACTCGCCGTGATGACCCATTATTTGCATGAGCAAACTGCCCTCTTGCCAGAATTGAAGCCTGAAGATCTAGTCCATATCGAAGGCGCCATCGGTAAATCCACTATAGACGCCATGAAACTTGGTGTGGCCGTCGGGTTTTCTGGCATGATCCAGTCTATCTTAAATAAAGTAAGCGATGGCCTCGTGGAGCGAAGCGAAGCGAACCCTGTTGTTCTTTCGACCGGTGGCAGCGTTGCTAATCTCACAAAAGACTGGGCGCAAAAAAGCGAGTTCGTTCAAGACCTCACCCTAATGGGACTTGGCGTAGCGGTAAAACGGCAAAAGTAGCGATCTTCATCCGTGTATATAAAAGCCGCCGCATTGGTAGGTGTATGTAGTCTTGCTCTACCAGAAGTAGCTTCTGTTAGAGGTCTTTTTCAATATTTACAAGCTAGGCCGCTGCTCCATGCTCCGCGATGCCAATGAACCGTGTTTATATCAAAACCTACGGGTGCCAAATGAATGAGCGCGACTCCGACGCGGTCGCGGCGATGCTTCGGGGGAAAGGTTATTCTGTGATCGATAATGAACAGGATGCCGACGTCATCCTGCTAAACACTTGTAGTGTGCGCGATCAAGCTGAGCAGAAGGCGATCGGAAAGGCAGGTCACCTGATGAAGCGAAAGCGTAAAAACCCGAACTTCATCGTCGGGGTGATGGGCTGTATGGCGCAAAACCGAGGCGAAGCTCTCCTTGATAGTCTGCCAGACCTAGATCTAGTAATTGGCACGCAAAAATTTCACCGCGTCCCCGACCATCTGAGTAACATGATTGCTACGATGCAGGGTCAAGGCCCGCGGCCGGAGTCCATCGTCGACCTCGCTGAAGAGCTCGATTCGCAAAATACAATCAAGGCGCACCTTGATGATAAACCTCAAATCACTGCCTTTGTTAGTATTATGCAGGGCTGTAATATGAACTGTGCTTACTGCATCGTGCCAAAGACGCGAGGGGTGGAACGAGCCCGCCCAATGGAAGCAATTGTCGAAGAAATTGAAGGTTTAGCCGCAAAGGGCACTCGTGAAGTCACTCTCTTGGGGCAAATTGTTAATCAATATGGAATCCGTGAATTTCCCTTTATTGATAAGAAGAGTCCGTTCGTCCAATTACTAGAAAAAGTGCACGCAATCGAAGGCATTGAGCGCATTCGTTTCACTAGCCCACACCCAGTCGGTTTTAAGGATGATTTAATCGAGTGCTACGCTTCCATGCCTAAACTTTGCGAGTATCTACACTTTCCCATGCAGAGTGGTAGTGACCGCATTCTTAAAGCGATGCGCCGCCCCTACTCGATTGAGAAGTTTCGCAGGATCATCGATAAAATCCGCGCAGTGCGCCCCGACATGTACATTTCAACCGACATCATTGTTGGCTTTCCGGGTGAAACAGACGAAGATTTTGAATTAACACGGAAGCATTTCGAGGAGATCGGCTTCGATATGGCCTACCTCTTTAAATACAGCGTGCGCCCTGACACTACGGCTGAACCCTTGGGTGATCCGATTACGAAAGCGCAGAAAGAACATCGCAACCAAGTGCTTTTGGAAATTCTCGCTAAAAGCTCTCTTGAACGTAATGAGAGTCTCATTGATAAGGTCGAAGATGTTCTTTTTGAGGGTCCCGCCAAAAAAGGAGAAGATATGTTCGTTGGTCGTACTCGTGGTAACCGCGTGGTTATCGTTAAAGCGAACCAGCGCCTCGTCGGACAACTCGTCCCCGTTCGTTTCAGCCGAGTGACCGCCAATACACTCTATGGGGACTTGGTATTAGAGGGCGTTGAGAACGAAATGGAAGCGGTTACATTCTAGTCGCTTGGGTGTCTCTACCTAAAGGACTTGATTCGCACTAAATTGAACAAGCGCCTGTGCTATGATTTTCTTTGAGGCCATAGCGGCCGTCTTCTAATTTAGTAAAATAACAGCCGATGCGAGGGTGATCAATCGCTTGGCCGCTAGTGTCTTGTTTTAAATTGGAATGGGCGACATAAGTGCTCAAGCCTCCGCTATCGTGAACTAACACGTGATACCAGGGTTGATCGCGATTGGGCTGTGTCTTGTTAGTTTTATACCAAGTATCCCCAGCCATGCAAATGGGATCGACCGCGACAATGACGCCTCGATAGCCGTAGTTCTGGTGAGTCACAACAAGGCCAAGATCATAAAAAATATTGGGTGATGCGCCGCCTTCGATGTCTGAGAGTCTAATTAGCACGAATAGAATACTAAGCAACTAATCGGATTCTTCAAGTATTTGAGCGAAAAGCTTCTATAACGTCGCTCATTGAGCGAATTTCCTCTGGCGGAAAGAAGCTGTTTATGCGACTAATTACTTGCTGGATGATACCATCAGGACAGGACGCGCCACCAGTAAGAAGTATGTGAGGCTTCTTCACTGAAGTATCGAAAAAAGGACGCTCTTCTTCGATCGTGGTAGAACCTTTGGGTAGGTTGTAAGGAAAAATGTAATGCTGAACAGTTTTAAGAGAGAGGAGATTGCTCTCAGACTGAATGTAATGAGCATGTTCACCAAAACGCTCGGCACAAACGCGGTAGAGTTGAAACGTATTGGAGCTATTTTTACCGCCAACTACTAGCGCGGCATCAATCGTTTGCTCGAATGCTTGCTGGAGCGCGTCTTGATTGACCTGTGTCGCGTAACAGAGGGTGTCGCCTTTGCCCTCTGACCAAAGGTGATTAGCCACTTTAGACTCGCCGTATTTCGTAGTCATCACCTCGCGGAGATAACCAATGATTGTGAGGGTTTCATTCCGCAGGAGAGTGGTTTGGTTAACCACAGCGATTTTTTCAAAGTCACGCGTGGGGTCTAAACCATCGGAGTAAAGTCCTGCAAAATACTTTTCTAAGAGCGCGGCCTTCTTTGAAGTCTCTGCTTGGATGACCTCGGCTAAATGTTGCGCGTGCTCCATATTACGGATTATTAGGGCAGGACCATAACTGGAACTATTAGAGAGTGTGGCCTTAGTCTCTTCGTGCTCTGATTTCCCATGTATGATAACAGTGAAGCCCTCTCGCGCATAACGGCGAGCCGCCTTCCAGACCTTTTCTACGAGCATACAAGTCGCGTCGTTTTCGCGAATAGAAAGACCACGGCGAATTAGACGTGCTTTATCTTCGTTAGTCGCGCCGAAGGCTGGGATAATTACAATATCGTCCTGCGTTAGTTGATTCCAGAGGGCGTTTGAGTCTTCCTTGCTGTTAGCCAACTTTCCATCAGCACATAGAGGATGGCCTTTGTCCGTTTGTAAATAACGAAGCCCGCGCGCGAGAAGGTCTTTGTTAACGAATGGATTGTGGATTAACTCACTAAGCATGAATACCCGTTTACTAGGATGCATGGCCACAGTCTCATAAGCGCGTTCAATCGCATTTTGCACGCCGAGACAAAAGCCGAAGTGGCTAGGAATAACGTAACTAACCGCACCAAAATCTAGCACTGCGGCCTGGCGTGGAGACGTTTCTTTGTTACGTCTCGCTTCGTTGCTCG
>CALBPO010000314.1 GCA_937899295.1 uncultured Opitutia bacterium | reverse complement strand
GGTGATCGCCACTTATTCAAAATTTACATGATCTGACTGCTTGATTTGCTTGAATTTAGCCAACGGAAAAAGTCCTCATCCCTGAGTAGTTGGCAATCACTTTGATATTCAGGGGCGAGTTCGCGCTGATAGGCATCTTCGGCAAAACGCTTACAATGAAGAAGCACTCGCGCGGTATGGCCGGGTGCACGGACTATTCGCCCCAGTGCTTGATGGATACGCCGCATAGCTGGCCGTATGTAGATGTCGCGAAAGGCGTCGTCTCGCGACAGGCTGGCATGATCATCCATTTTCTTTTTTTGGATGAGGTTTACCTCTGGAAGTGCGGGGCCTACGATCATGATCTGCTCGACGCGTCCGCCAAGTTGATCAATCCCCTCTGCATACCTACTGCCGAGAATTAGAAAAAGAGCGTCGCCCATGAGTAGACCTTCATTGATGAAGGTAGACTGTTTGGCAAGATCCACACCACGTGGTTGTCGCTTTATTCGAAGCTCAGGAGCGAGCGCTTCAATATAAGCCTGTATGTTTTCGGCATAGAGGTAGGATGCAAAAAATACGGCAATAGGTGTGCCCGTATTATGCTGAATTAGTTCGACTATGGTGCGCGCGGTGGTCTCATAATGGCTTTTTCGCTTGTGGAGTCGTGTGTCGATACGGCAATCAATGGCCACATCATAGGCTTCGTCTCGCCAAGGCGTCTGGGCTTGGGCGATGGTGACGGACTCTTTATCCAGCCCGCAGCTTTCCCGATAGCTCTCAAAGGGCGATAGGGTAGCCGACATCATTATACTGCCTGCAAAGGGTTTTAGGCACTCGGCTATCCATTCGCTGGCGTCTAGGCAGGTGGCGGCGACGACTCCGCTCCGAGGCACCCAGTGCAGATATTGTTGCGAAGGCAGGGAAAGCGTTTCGCTTAATTTGGGAATGCTCCTAATAAGTTTGATGGCGAATGGAGCCGTGGCATCATAATCGAAGGCGGCTAGTTTTAGCTGTTCGGAAAAATCTTCGCAAAGGTCTTGTCCAGCGTAGAACTGGTTGCCAGTTAGGGCTAGATTCGGACTGAGATTGTCAATCCAGCGGCATAACTCTGTTGCGGGACCGAGTAGCCGGCGAGGAGCTCCATGAGCACGTAGTTCTTCGATCGCAAAGAGCAGGTCGGCACTGGCGAGTTCTAAGCTCAGACTGTCTGCGGTGCGGTCTGGCAAATTATGGGCTTCGTCGACAATTAGTAAGGTGCGCGCTGGGTCAAAGCCCTGAGCTTCCATGAAGACGGGCCGGCTATCAGCGGAAAAGATAGAATTACTGGCGCCGATCCATATTTCGGCAAAGGGTAAGCATGCTTTGGTCAATGTGTAGGGGCAGATGCCTGTAGTCGCACCAATTTCTTGGGCACGGGCTATTTCTAAGCTACCATCCTCGAACAGTTCGGGTGCTCGAATGGCGGCCTCTCGCCAGTTTTGGCCGAGCTCATCATCACAGCGCTTATCGCCTGTGCAAGTATGGCGTTCGCTGTCAATTCGATGCTCATTGCGATTTCGCATCTGGATGTAGCGCAGGTCGTGGCCAATCATTTGCTTGAGTTGACGGATCGTTTCAAGCTGACCGGTCGATTTACTGCTTAGATAAATACAACGCTCGTAAAGACCGTTTTGCATGTGTTTCAGCGCGTGTTCTAGGACGATTCCAGTTTTACCAAAGCCAGTGGGTGCCTGCGCGAGAACATGGCGCGATTGGAGTGCGGCATTGTGTAGCGTTTGAAAAAGCTCGGCTTGACCGATTCGTAGGGTATCAAATGCGGGTTTAATCTGAGCTTCACGCAAGCGGTTTAAGCTGCCACGGCGCTCATTTAGGAATGGGATCAGTTGATTGAGTTGATTTTGGCAATTTTGGGACAAACAGAGGAAAATAGGAACAAAAAAAAATACAAAGAAGGATTAAGGGGAGAAAAATTACCCCAAGTAAATGTGTTTGGAAGTATTTCAGGAGCTGAATTGTGTTCAATACCTACTAAATTTAGTAGCTGCTAGTAGATCCAGTAGTGGTGGATAATCCTACCTGAAATACCAGTAGCTAAATTTAGGTGAATTAGCTA
>CALBPO010000313.1 GCA_937899295.1 uncultured Opitutia bacterium | reverse complement strand
CGAAGGTCCTCAGGCCCGGAGTGGTAAAGGAGCGAGGCAATAACGGCATTGATACAAACGGTCTTACCCGAACCAGTGGAGCCGGCGATGAGCACGTGAGGCATCTTAGTCAAATCCATGACCATAGGCTTACCTGTCACATCTTGCCCTAAGACGACGGGTATCTCGGCTCCAGCGTCGTCCCACGCTTTCGATTCAATAATGTCGCGCATACAGACCGCTTGCGCGATCTTGTTGGGCACCTCGATGCCAACGGTTCCCTTCCCGGGGACGGGGGCAAGAATCCGCACGGACATCGCTTTGAGACCGAGGGCGATATTCTTATCAAGATTGACGATCTTTTCCACCCGGACACCCGCCGCAGGGGTGACCTCATAGCGCGTGATGACCGGGCCAGTGTGAATCTCGCCAGGAATAACTTTAACCCCGAACTCTTCGAGCGTGCGCACGAGCGCGTTCATCGTGCCCGCATGATCTTCGGGGGCGGCAGCGATGTTGTCGGGTGCTTCAGATAAAAGTCCGCGCGGCGGGAAGATATAGTCGCCTCGTCGTTCAGGAATATTAGCTACGGACTTTTCTGTTTTTTCACCAGAGATAATCTTAATGGTGGCGGGGTCTAGAGCGGGTTTCTTCGGCTCGGGCTCTGGAGCTGGAGGCTTGGGGATGAGCTTCTTTTTAGGCGGAGTCTTGCTTGCCACGCTATCATTGGTTGCGGGCAAGGGCGTAGGTGCGCCTCTAAGTAGTGAAGGTTTGCGGTCATCTTCGAGGGTTTCGTCCTCCTCTGCATCCTCTGTATCCTCCTCTGCTTTTTGAGCGGACTTCTCGGCTTTGTCTGCCTTGGCGGCGGCTTTGTTTGCCTTGGCCTCGGCTCTAGCGAGCGCGGCCTCCTCTTTAGCGAGGCGCTTTGCTTCGGCTTTCTCGGCTTTGCGGACTTTGCGGGCTTCCTTAGACTCAGAGCGGTTGGCAAGGAAGTTGCGGTAAGTATTTTGTAGGTATTCTATGAAACGCCCGAGGTTATCGGTAAAAACGAGGATCGAGCCGATGGTGAAGCCCATCAGCATGATGAGAAAGGAGCCAAAATGACCAAGCGGCGGGAAAAGTACTTTTTGATACAGGAACTCGCCAAGGACGCCTCCTAAATAATTTGAAATTTGATCTTCGAAGATGCTGCCCACTCCGCTAGCAGAGGGGTCGATCCATTCGATTAGTCCTGCCGCAAAGAGAATCGCGATAGGTGAGGCGATCGCAGCCAAGACGCGCTTACCACGCTCCTGCTGGATGAGTAGTCGAATGCCAAACCAAAATAGAAATAATGGAATTAAAAATACAGCGAGTCCGAAATAGTGAAACCCGTAAAAACCAATACCGCTACCCACTTTCCCGACCGCGTTGATGTCAGAGGGAGGGGTGATATTGTATTGACCCGAATTATAATCAAAAACCGAAACCGCGACAAGGGCTGCGATCGTAAAGAGAAGCAAAGCCCAGACTGGCCGCGACTGCGCCTTTCTCGGCTCTTGGGAGAATACTTTGTTTTTTGCGACTTTCTTCTTTGCTTTACGTGCCATATAGTTGGAATGAAATTAAGCGCGAATACGTGAAAAACAAGGTTCGATTGAGTATCGCATCCCCTTAGAAATCCAACAATAAAACTTTCATGGAATTAATGTCCTTCACCCCACTCTACATGGAGCGCGTTTGGGGCGGTCGTGGTCTCGAACTTAAATTGGGGCGCACGCTCCCAGAAGGCAAAGTGATCGGCGAGAGCTGGGAACTGGTCGACCGAGAGGGTGAGCAGTCAGTCGTCGCCGAAGGCACTCACAAAGGAAAGACTATTCGCGAGCTATTGGAAGGCGGCGCGCCGGACATCCTCGGGCCAGGGCGCGAGGGTTCGCAGCCATTTCCTATACTAATCAAATGGCTTGATTGCCAAGATCGCCTATCGCTCCAAGTGCATCCGCCTGCCGCGATCGCACCCATACTGGGGGGCGAACCAAAAACCGAGAATTGGTACATAGCTGACTGTGACGATGATGCCTCGCTGATCGTAGGGCTAAAACAAGGCGTCACCCGTGAACAATTCACCAAAGCACTTAAAGACAGTAAAGTGGCCGCCTGCGTGCATCGTTTCCCGGTAAAACCTGGTGACTCGATCCTCGTAGAGAGCGGCCGTATGCACGCGATCGACGCGGGCAATTTAATTTTAGAGATCCAGCAAAACTCAGACACCACTTATCGGGTCTACGACTGGGGACGCGTCGGGCTAGACGGTGCCCCGCGACAATTACACCTCGAAGAATCACTCCAATCGATCGACTTTAACGACTACGAACCGGAGACTCTCAAGATCGTGCCTGGGGCACAGACCCTGGCCGACTGTAAAGAGTTTCGCATTCGCAAATTCGAACTGAAGCCTGACGACGCGCTGGAGCTAGCCGCGGGCGAAAGTGCCCGCCTCATCCATGTAGTGAAAGGCAGAGTGGCCGACAAACTAAGTGGGACCAAGCTCGCGAATGGCAGCAACTACCTGCAGCCATATGTGACTGGCGCAAACCTCAGCGCCAAGGAAGCTGCGACGGTTTTAGTCACGGATCAGTTTTAGTAGCTTGCACCTTTAGCTTTCAAAGAAGAGCCCCGCCTATTTAAATTGGTGGGGCTCTTTTACTTCAAATCTTAGGCTAATTTAGTTCGAGCAGCAATCGCCCTCTTCGCTTTCTTTATCCTCACTGCAGCATTCACCACCTTCACTTCCCCCTCCGCAGCAACCACCACCCAGTTGGGTATGGCCATGAGCAATCTCCTCTTCGGTCGCCGTACGAACTTCCTGCACGGTAACGTTGAAGTTGAGGTGCTTGCCCGCGAGTGGGTGGTTGCCATCGACGGTGACGTCATCGTCATCGACTTTGAGCACGCGGACAGAGACAGGCCCTTGCTCTGTGTTCGCTTGAAATTGCATGCCCACTTCAAGCGATTCCACGCCTTGAAAACGGTCGCGAGGTACCACTTGCTCGAGCGAAGGATTGGTCACGCCATAGCCATCCTCAGGAGCTACACGGACTTCCACAGTTTCGCCTGTAGCTTTTCCGACAAGAGAAGCTTCTAAGCCAGGGATGATATTTTTGTGCCCATGTAGATAGGTAAGCGGCTGCCCAGGTTGGGATTGGTCGAGTAATGTTCCTTCGTCGTCTTTGAGCTCGTAGTCCATTGCGACGACTGTTCCGTCTGCGATTTGCATAATGTATAATATTTAGATTTTTTTACTTATGAGAGCGCTTAGCGGTAACAGAAAGCGATACGGGGTCAAAAGCGAAAGCAATTTATTTACCGCGGCTCTAACAAGCTAGCGAACTCACTTGACGCGAAGCGCAAAAATGAGGTTCTTTGAGCGACTCAAGCACTTTCACGGCACATGCCCATTCAAGATAACTCGCTCTTTCGCCGCCTTCACCAACACGCCCAGAAGCGGTTGATTTTCGATCCAGGCGTTTCTCGCAGCAAGCAGCTGCCCGCCTACAAGCGCTACGTGGAATTGGAAAATGTCATGCTAGAGCGCATGCACCGCAAAGGCGACTCGGGGCTGGAGGTATGCCAAGCGCGCGCCGCGATGATAGATGTGGTGATCGAAAACCTTTTTCTAGCTGCTCTCGATCTTTACACGACCGAACAAGGAACCTTGCCCTGCAAAATGGCCATTCTGGCGACAGGTGGCTACGGGAGGCGGGAGCTGAACCCGCATAGCGATATCGATCTAATGTTCCTTTACCCAATAAAGGCAGGTGGAAAAGCCTTTGAAAAATTCCAAGAGATTGTGGCTGAAGAAATCCTCTACCCTCTTTGGGATCTAGGGCTAAAAGTGGGCCATGCCTCGCGCAATGCCAAGGAGGTGATCGACGAATGCCGTAAAGAGATACAGTCAAAGAACGCTATTTTGGAATCGCGCGTGATTTGTGGCTCCGAGCCTCTCTACAAGAGAATGCGTAGCCGCTTCGAGGAGTTCGTTAAATCGGAAAACTCGAAAGTTTACATCCAAGAACGCCTCGAAAGCGAACTACTTCGCCATGCTAAATCAGGCAACACCCTTTACCTGCAGGAGCCGGATATTAAAAATGGCGTCGGCGGCTTACGCGACTACCAGAATATCCTCTGGATGGCGCATATCAAATACGGCTTTCGATCCTTTCGCGACTTAGTCAAAGCGAAACTACTGCGCAATGACGAGCGCGAGGCCTTGATAGACGCCTACGACTTCCTCCTGCGCACCCGAACGGAGCTGCACATGCAGAATCGTCGACCGACCGATAAACTCGACCTAGATCAGCAACCCGCCATCGCCGAATATTTAAACTACCCGCAAGAGGATATCTTCGAGCGCGTCGAATCCTTCATGAAGGACTACTACACCGCGGCCCGTACAATTTACCAGAGTAGTGAAATGCTGAAAGAGCGGATGGCGTTGGAAGGATCGACTGGCAGCAAAGACCGCATCAGCTTTCGTGAGGCATTGCGCGCGCGCCAAAATCTGCCAGTCAAGAAGGTGGAAGGCTTTCAACTGCACGAAAAAGTGCTCTCTGCTGAAAACCCGAACGTTTTTCAAGACGACCCAGTTCGCCTGATCCGCATCTTTCGCCTAGCTCAGCAGTTCGGCGCCAAGCTGGACTCCGACCTGCGCTTCTTAATCACCCGGGCGATTCCTCTGATCGACCACTCGATCATCAACAGCGCCTCGGCAGCCAAGA
>CALBPO010000312.1 GCA_937899295.1 uncultured Opitutia bacterium | reverse complement strand
TGGGAAAGATTCATCATGGTTATCAGGAAGACTTTACGGAGAAGTCGTATAGTGCGGGCTATGGCACGAGCTATGCCGATCCGTCCTTAAAAAAGGCGAAAAAGAGCGAGCGGCCTCCGTATGAATGTGCCAATGTGGAAGACGAGTTTTACGACGATGGGAAAAACACGCTTGAGGCGATTGTAACTCTTCGCCGCATGGCAACACAGGCGAAGCCCTTCATGTTGGCGATGGGGTATTGGAAGCCACACTTGCCGTGGAATGCCCCGAAAAAATACTGGGACCTCTACGAGCGGCAGGAGATTCCGTTGTCGCCAAATCCAGAGCATCCACAGAATTCACCAAAGTATTCAACGGACTGGTGTAACCTACAGAAATACAAGCTGCCTGAATCCCCCAATGAACTTTTGGTAGGCGACGAAAATGTTGCTCGAACAATGAAGCATGCTTATGCCGCGTGTGTGTCTTATATGGATGCTCAGGTAGGGAAAGTGTTGGATGAGCTAGAGGCACTCGGACTGCGCGATCGCACTGTAGTGTTGATGATTTCAGATCACGGCTGGCATTTGGGAGATCAAGATCATTGGGGCAAGTCCACGAATTTTGAGAACTCTACTCGCGCGCCGATGATTCTTTCTACGCCGGGGTTCCAGACCGATCAACGCAGTAGTGCTTTGGTGGAATATGTGGATATCTACCCAACTCTCTGCGAGCTCGCAGGCATTGAGGTGCCGGATTATTTGGAAGGCAACAGTGTGGCCCCCTTACTCGAAGATCCGGCGCGTGACTGGAAAAGTGCCGCCTTCAGTCAATATCCGCGCGGCTGGCCGCGGGCGAAATTCGAAGGCTACTCCATTCGAACGGATCACTATCATTATGTTCAATGGCGCGAGCTCGATGGATCCTTCAAGGGGCATGAACTTTACGATCACAAGACGGATCCGATTGAGTCGATCAACGTGGTCGGGAACCCGGAGTATCAAGCGGTGGTCGAAGGCTTGAAGGCGCAGTTGGATGCTGGTTGGAAGGCGGCCTTGCCGGAAGGGATTGAAAATCACTCCAACAATATCCCCGCACCAGATTTTGTGCCTTGGGGGAAAGAGGCGATGTTTGGGCCTTATGCGAAGTAGAAAGGGAAGTAATTGTATGAAATTAATTAAATATTTATCGATCTTACTAGCGCTTGGCTGTCTTGCCGTTTCGGCGAAACAGAAGAATGTGCTCTTCATCGCGGTGGATGATTTGAAGCCCTTACTGAATTGTTATGGCGACGACTTTGCAGTGACACCGAATATCGATAAGCTAGCAGAAGCCGGGACCGTGTTTCAGAATGCGCATTGCCAGCAGGCGGTGTGCGGACCCTCGCGAGTGAGTTTGTTGACTGGATACTATCCAGATACGACTGGAATTTATGGCATGGGTGGAGGCAAATATAAGCTACGCGAAATGCATCCGGACATTCTTACCTTGCCTCAGCATTTTAAGAATAATGGTTATGCGACCATCGGCACGGGCAAGATTTTCGATCCACGCAATGTCGAGGATGACTGGCACGGCCCGCAGGATGCGATCTCATGGACTAAATTTTTTGGGAAAAACCCCTACAATGCGCAGACGGGTGGACCGAAGGCAGGACACTATCATGACCCCGAGGTGCTGGCCTTAGCAAAGTTGGTCGAAGCCGAGGGGAAGGCCAATGGATTGAAAGGAAAACCGCTGCGTAATTATATGCGCGATCGTGGGGCAGGTCCTGCGGTCGAGTGTTACGAAGTGCCGGACGATGCTTACAAAGATGGTGCTGTCGCCAATCGCGGGGTGGAGCAACTTGATCGATTGAAGGATTCGGAGCAGCCGTTCTTCTTGGCGGCGGGTTTTCTCAAGCCGCATTTGCCCTTTGTTGCGCCGAAAAAATATTGGGATCTGTATGATCGTGCGTCTTTGCCGCTCGCGCCCTTTCAGCATGCTCCGAACGGCGCTCCGG
The DNA here is from genome assembly GCA_937899295.1 of uncultured Opitutia bacterium. Lineage (GTDB taxonomy): Bacteria > Verrucomicrobiota > Verrucomicrobiia > Opitutales > Coraliomargaritaceae > Thalassobacterium. The sequence goes on along the minus strand of CALBPO010000312.1, from coordinate 5,437 downwards.
ACTGCGCGATTGGTGACTACGTTGAGGCGCGCACTTATGGTGGTGTGCCTGCGGATGGGACGATTTCAGACACGACGCAACGCGAACTCATTCATGGCTACTTGGCTTGTGTCTCTTATGTGGACGCGCAAATTGGTAAGCTGATTGCGAAGTTGAAAGAGACCGGGCAGTATGAAGACACGCTGATCGTGCTGTGGGGCGATCATGGTTTTCACCTCGGAGATAAGCATCTCTTTGGTAAGCATACCAATTATGAAGAAGCGACACGCTCGCCGCTGATAATCGCGAACGCCGGTCTGCAGACGGGGACTGCCAGCGCCGCTCCAGTTAATTTAATCGATCTTTTTCCAACGCTTTGTGACTTGGCTGGAGTGGTAACGCCAGATGGGCTCGATGGTGTGAGTTTGGTGCCGATTTTGAAGGATGCGTCGAAGAGTGTTCAAAAATATGCGGCCAGCTTGTATCCAATTAATGGGTACATGGGTATTGCAGTTCGAACAAAAGACCACCGCTACGTGGCATGGTATAAAGGTTGGAGGAAGCCTGGCTGGTGCGGAAACCGCTATCAAGACGAGCCGAAATTCGTCGAGTTGTACGACTATGTGAACGATCCACTGGAAACGAAAAATCTTTCCGGACACCCGGACTATGAGGCGATTGAAGCGCGGATGATGGGCCTAAGCCGCGAACATGTGGCCTATACGCAGAGGAAGCAGTTTCAAACGGTCGAGGATTGATCGATGGTCCTGTGTCGGGTATTTTTACTTTTGAGGTGTCGGACATTAGAATGTAAGCTATTTAATTTTAAATGTTGAACATTAAGCTTAGGCTCTATTTTGTGTGTCACTATCGCTTGTTTTATCCCAAATCATGTATCGGGGGGTTTACTAATTCCGCGGTATTCTACTAGCGTAAGTATCTAAAAATAAAATTGTATGACACAGGAATTCCCACAGAAAATGCACGTGGACGAGGGGGTCTTGCGCACTGCCGACGGTGTTGAAGTCAATCTCTGGGGCAGTAATTTTCAGCCGAATCTCTATTGGGAGTATAAATTCCGCATGGAGCATGTGGGGCTATCCATGACCTCAGAGACGATGCAGGCGATGTGCGACGACGGCTTTGAGGACATGAAGCGCATGCGCTGTGATGTGATTCGCTGCCATTTGACTCCCGCGGACTTTACGGATGCTGAGGGGAATTTGGTCGAAACGATGTGGTTGGATATGCTGGGCTACATGATTGGAAAGGCACGTGAGCACGGTATCTATGTCTATATCACTTTTATCAACCACATGGATTTCACCTTGATTGAAGAATCCTTCGTGGCGAATGCGACCCGCGAAGAATGGATCTTTGATCCAGATGCGGTGCTAGCGACGCAGAACTACGTGCGCCAGTTAATCAACCTGAGGAATCCCTATACTGGAATCTGTTACAAGGACGACGCGACGATTGCCGTGTGGGGCCTGATCAACGAGCCGGAATATTCGACTTACCGTCAGATGATGGTGGATGCCAAGCAGAAGGCGACTTTTGGTGCGTGGTTGGAGGCGAATGATCATCCCTGGAACGATGTGTATTATGGCAAATACCGCGAAGCAGTGGTGCGCGCCTATATCGATGATCTGCACGACATCCTGCGCGAAGCAGGTGCCGAGCAAGCGGTCGTGTGGAATTGCAATTGGCCACGCATGATTGACGGTCGAAGTGATGTCTTTCTCGCGGTTGCTGGGTCGAAGGCCGAGGCGGTTTCTTTTTGCCTGTATCCTGGGCAGGACGATGTTGGCGATCCCTTTGTAAAGAATGCGGCGGATATGAGCGCTAAGAATTATTTACCCTTTCTGCAGCATTGCTTTGACGATTACTTGCACCTCGGGTGGCTTCGATCCAAGCAGTTTGCTCACAAGGCCAAGTTGGTTTACGAATTTGAAACGATGTATAACGCTACGGGTTCGTATTTGCACCCGGCTATTGCCAAGTTGTTTCGATCTCTGGGAGTCCAGATGGCGACGATGTGGACCCATACTTTCAATGTGTATGCGCCGTATCAGGGGGGCTCGCATGTGCTGAACCTGCAGACGACGCCAAAGAAAGCTGCCAGCTACATGATTGCCGGCGAGGTCTTCCGTGGATTGCCGCGTGGTTTTGATTTTAGCCTAGAGGCTGAGACTGAGGATGTGTTTGATGATTTTGCGCTCTCCTATGATCGCGATCTGTCGATCAGCTGCGCGAATGATACCTTCATGCACTCAGGTGATGCCACATGGTGTCCCTTGGAGCTGCCCAAATCACTTAAGGGAATTGTTGGCTATGGCAATTCTGCTCTGGTCCATTACGCGGGCACCGGACTTTATTTTATCGAAATTGGGGAGGGCTCGGTGCAGGTAGAACTGTTGCCTCATTCGAAATTTGTGCGCAATTGGTGGGAGTGGCACACCGATGCTGAGCCGATTGTCGAATTGGATGATACGACTGCACTACGGTTTGAGCTGAAACTTCCTGGCTTTGAGGCGGTTTCTTTTAAGAAGAAATCAGGGCATTATTGCTTCCCGCTGATTGCCGAGGCAGTCACGGTCGAGACAGAGCACCTCGTAGACAAGTAGCCTTTAGACGAAGAACATGAGCGAATATCATAACACTAAAGCTGAAGACCGTGTGCCTCTCGGGCAGAAGCTAGCGGTTGGTGCGGGCGGGTTCCCGATTCAGAATGGCGGATTGATTGTGCAGTATATGGCACAACCGATCTTCCAGATTTTTCTCGGTTTGAATCCAGCCTTGTTTGGCTTGGCGATGACCATTCCCCGAATTTGGGATGCATTTACCGATCCAGTGATGGGGCGCATTTCGGACCGCACTCAATCACGCTATGGGCGTCGTCGCCCATACGTATTTGTCGGTGCGCTTGCGGTGGCCTTGACCTTTTTGACCATTTGGATGGTCCCGCAAAGCATGGGCGATACTGGCACCTTCCTATGGCTGACGATTGGCAGTGTGCTATTTTTTACCGCATTCACGGTTTTTTCCGTGCCTTTCAATGCGCTCGTTTACGAACAAACGCCAGACTATCACGAACGCACGCGTCTAATGTTTTATTTGGCGCTCTTTTATAACATCGGTAATTTGTGTGTGAATTGGTATGTGCCTGCGACCAACTGGAGTGGTTTTGAAAATCCGCTGGTGGGGGCACGTTGGATCGCGTTGGGCCTTGCGCTGGTCGTGTTCTTAGGCATGGGTATTTTGCCTGCGATTTTTGGTAAAGAGCGGTTCTATGAGGTCGCGCAGAAGGAAAATAAAAAAATAGGTTTCATGAAGGCGATCGGCCAAGCCGCCTCATCGAAGCCAATGATGGGCCTAGTCGGTATTGTGTTTGCTCTAAACTTCTGTGGCACCATTGCCGGTAGTATCGCGATGTATATTGTGATTTATTATGTGAAGTCAGGTGACGTCGCGAGTGGTCTGGTGTTGAATGCGATGAACGGCACGGGCTTTGCCATTGTCGGGTTTGTGGGGATTTTTGCACTACGCTGGTTGGCGCTGAAATACGGCAAGCGTCAAGCGATGTTTTTTGTGCTGGCGTTGACCGCGCTGGGCGGCATATCCAAATGGTTTATCTTCACGCCCGAGTACCCGCATCTGCTATTGTTAGATGCCGTGTTGAATGGGCCGGTTTGGGTGTCACTAGGAGTGATTGTGCCTTCGATGATTGCCGATCTATGTGATTGGGATGAACACAAATTCGGCGAGCGGCGTGAAGGGATTATTAGCTCGGTCTTTACCTGGATCACCAAGTTCGGCACTTCATTCACCTTTCTTGTGTCGGGGATTGCACTACACTTCAGTGGCTTCGATGAAGCGCTCGGTGCGGAACAGCCGGAAGGCACGATCACGGTGCTGCGCCTGTTCTTTGTTGGTGCTTCGGTGCTCGCACCGATCCTCGCCATTTTCTGCCTTAAACTATATACAATCTCCGAGGACAGTGCCTATGGCATTCGTAATGAGCTCGAAGCTAGGCGCGGTGAGGTGTAATAGAAGAGCTTTAAACGACTGAAAAAATGATCAAATATTGGATAATACTTCTGTTGCTGTTGAATGCCGGATGGGCAGCTGCACCCTTTCAAGCGATTACAGCGAAGGATGGCCGCTTGATTTATGCCGACGGTTCTGAGGTGAATTTATTTGGTGTGAACTTCCAACCGATGCTTAGTTGGGAGCACGCTGCGCGCATGCACAATCAAGGCGTATTAATGCCCCTAAAGGCGCGAGATTTAAAGCAGGCCGCTGACTCGAGCTTCGATGAAATTGAGCAGTTAGGTGCTGAAATGATTCGCATCCACCTGCATCCCGCCGATTTTACGGATGCAAAAGGTAATCTCACAGAAACAATCTGGTTGGACTTGTTGGACTACACCATTTCTCAGGCTCAGAATCGCGGGCTTTATATCTACCTGACTTTGTTGAATCATCTGGATCATCACGGCACGCAGTTTCCGTATAATCGTAAATCCTTTGCGGCGAAGTATGCGCGTGAAGATTGGATGTATGAGCACGATGCGGTTGCCGCTACGAAACGCTACATGGGGCAATTGTTGAATCGTCGAAACCCTTACAACGGACAGCAGTACAAGGCACATGCCGCGCTTGCAGTCTTGGAGCCAGTCAATGAACCAGCCTATGTATGGTTTGAAAAATGGCAGGAACGAAATAAAGACGGCACCCGTGAGCAGTTCGAGCAATGGAGCTATACCCACACCAAGAACTACCTCAATGAGATGGTGTCATTACTGCGTTCGAAAGGGATGACACAACCGGTAGTTTGGAACTGCGGTTGGGCACGCTTGATTCAGAAGCACCGATCGGCGTTTCGTGGAATCGCAGAGTCGCAGGTGGATGCGGTTTCCTTCTGTTTGTATCCTGGGCAAAGCGACCTGAAAGCGCCCTTCTGGAAAAATCCCGAGAATCTAAGCGATCGTAATTATTTGCCCTACATTGAGCAATGCTCAGAGAACGAAGACTGGCTCGGATGGTTGCGATCAGATGCCTTCAAAAGCAAGGCCAAGTTGGTGTATGAATATGAAACCTTCTGCAACCAGAGCGCGTATTTGTATCCAGCTATGGCGAAATTTTATCGCTCCGTTGGTGCACAGATCGCTACGCAGTGGACCTATGGATTGACCGCGTATTCTGAATATCTCGGAGGCTCTCATGTGTTTAACCTAAAGACCACGCCACGGAAGGCCGCTTCCTTTATGGTTGCGAAACAACAGTTCAAGGATGTGGCCACGACCTATTCGTTTGAGTCGCGCTCACGTCCTGAGCTGGCGCTCAAAGTGTTCAACATGTACTGCTCCCTCTCCCGCAGTCACAATCTTCGGCTCGTTCATATCAAGGCTCACGCGGGGCACTCTGGAAATGAGCTTGCCGATCACCTAGCGAA
>CALBPO010000311.1 GCA_937899295.1 uncultured Opitutia bacterium | reverse complement strand
GAGACTTCGACAGCTGGCGCAGGTATAGCTATTTCGCTGATAACTTCAACAAGCTCAGTGCTAGTACCGGCCTCGGCCGTTTCGGATTCGGGGGGCTCTACGGCAGCAGCATCTGTTGAGCTCTCCTCACAGCCCGTCGTGAAGAGTGTGGCAGCGAAAAGAAGGCCAATAAGAGCGAGAGTAAAAGGAGATTTCTTTAAATACATTGCGAGTTTAGATTTTTTGTTTTCGTGTATAAGTGTGCAAGGCTTACGCCATGACAGAAAAGGTCAATGCGCTATCTTGTATCTACGAGGACAAGCCGATAGGTGAAATGTTCATAATTTCATAAGAGCGCGAGAAGTCGTGACTCTACGTCTAACCCAAATCGTATTGGTCAATACGCTTACGCAGAGTAGCGCTAGTCATCCCAATTATCTCTGCAGCTTTGACTTGTTTACCACCAGACTCGTTGAGCGCCCGGGCAATGAGTGCGCGCTCGGCATGCTCTAGAATATTCTTCTCATGCGTCTCACGAAGGTCTCTATAAACCGCGTCGTATGGATCCGAGAGAGCGTTACCGATTAAATCCTCATCTATAAGAGATTCACTTGCGATTTCAGCTGTCACCGAATTGTCTGTGGTATTGCTAGCTGGGCCTCCTTCGATCGCTTGCACGACTTCTTGTGGTAGGTCTTTGATTAGAATCATTTCGCCCTGCGCGAGTACAGCGCTGCGATAAATGAGATTCTCGAGCTCTCGCACGTTGCCAGGCCAGCGGTATTGATTGAGTAATGCAAGTGCTTCGGGCGAGATGGTTTTTGTGTCGGTCTTGCTGTCGCGTGCGAGACGCTTGAGTACGAAGTCGATGAGTTGGGGGACATCCACTTTACGCTCGCGCAGGGGTGGGAGCTGAACACGGACGACGTTAAGGCGATAGTAGAGGTCTTCGCGAAAAGTCTTTTCTTTGACCATTTCTTCGAGCGGTTTGTTTGTAGCGGCTAGCATGCGTACGTTGACTTTGATCGTATCGCTACTGCCAACGCGCTGTATCTCGCCCTCTTGTAGCGCGCGAAGGATCTTGGTCTGAGTAGTCAGCGCCATATCGCCGATCTCATCAAGAAAGATGGTGCCACCGTCACAAAGTTCAAACTTACCGATACGTTGATTAGTCGCGCCCGTGAAGGAGCCTTTCTCGTGACCGAAGAGTTCACTCTCAATGAGGTTCTCAGGAATTGCCGCGCAGTTGACTGCGATATAGGGCTTCTGCGCGCGAAGGCTATTCTGGAAAATAGCACGTGCAATCAATTCCTTACCCGTGCCACTCTCTCCAGTGATCATGACAGTGACATCGCTAGCCGCGACTTGACCGATCATCTTAAAAACTTCCTGCATTGCGGATGAGCTACCAATAATTCCGCCGTCGATATCTTCCTTCGAAACGCTGGGTGCCGCTTCTTCTCTACCTGCTTTATCTAGGTCCTTGGAGGCAGTGATGGCCGACTCGGTTAGGGTAAGAATCCTTTTCAGGTCGAAGGGCTTCATTATGTAATCAAAAGCGCCAAACTTCATCGCCTCGATCGTGGTCTGCGTCGTACCATAGGCCGTCATCAATATGATCATTGCGTTCGGATTGATCCCGCGCAAATGCTGCAAAGCTTCCATCCCGCTCATGCCACCCATGCGGTTATCCAGAAGGATCACATGCGGGTTGTGTTTCTCGGCCTTAACAATACCGTCCTCCCCACTATCGGCTTCGATCACCTCATATTGGCGACCAGATAGAACACGTTTCAATGAATAGCGTAAATCGTTATCGTCGTCGATAATTAGAACTTTTGGAGTAATCGGTGCAGTGCTCATACGTTTCTGAAAGTTGGTCTATTAAGAGGAGGACACAGTAGATAAACAGGTTGCGTGCTAAATCCATCAAAATAAATCGACTGTGATTGCATCCATACGGGCTTTGAGAGTAGCGACCGCATCCTCTACCTCTAGCCCTGAGAATTCATCGAGGGCGACCACATCCATACGCACTTCTATTCTAGAAACTGGGTGAGGTACATAAAAACGATCCCAGGTCTTGAGGCGCCAAGCGCTCGCGTGATTAAGTGAGAGTAAGATGATCGGCGCACCAGTTTTAAGAGCAACCTTCAGGGCGCCTGGCTTCATATCGTAAAGCGGTCCACGCGAGCCGTCAGGGCTCACGCCGATATCGAAACCTTCGCTGTTCGCAGTGATCATATCCCTTACGGCTTGAGCCCCTCGATTGTAGCGAGAGCCTCGCACTGGGCGAACACCCAACTTTTCTACAAAGCCAGCAAGCCAGGCACCATCTTTGCTTGCGCTAATCAAAGTCGCTAAACGGCGCTGCCGAAAATAGCGCAGGTAGAAAATAGTGCCCGCACAAATGCGATTGTGCCAAAAGATGACAACCGCAGGCGGCGTCTCACCATCGATCATGCTCTGCACATCAGCCTCCCAATGGTACCTAAGCGTGCGCCCCCAAAGCCGCATAAAAAAGGCAAGCCCCGCGAGTAAGGCTCGTTGGTGCCATTTGAGTTGCTCAGGAATTTGCATATTCTCAGACATATGAAACTTTTACCTTACAAGCTTCAAACGAGATGGCAATGACCTTTGGCTGACGGAGGGCGGCATTAGTGAACCCACCATGACTGCATCAGCTAAGCTCAAGTTGCGAATACTATTTCCTGCGCCAGATCACCTACTAAAGAAGTCGCTCAAACTAATCAAACATTGACCCCATACCAGCAAACTTCATCTTTCTACGCTTTATGACAGCTCCAGCATCCAGTGATACTTTAATGGAAGACATCGTCGGCCTGTGCAAACGTCGCGGCTTCATTTTTCAATCCTCCGAAATCTACGGCGGTTATAACGGCTTCTATGACTACGGTCCCCTCGGAGTCGAACTGCGAAACAATATTAAACAAGCTTGGTGGCGTGACTTCGTCCAGTGCCGCGACGACATGGAGGGCCTAGATTCCACCATTATCATGCACCCAAAGATCTGGGAGGCGTCTGGCCACGTGGATGGTTTCTCCGACCCCATGGTCGATTGCAAAGAGTCCAAACTCCGCTATCGTGCCGATCAACTTTTCTTCGCTCCCGTCAGTGTGGATGGCGAAACCATTGGCTACGTCTCCGTTGTCGAGTGTATCGACCAGCAAGAAGTGGCCGAAAAAGCTGCCGCTGAAATGAAGCGCAAAATGGCTAAGCAAGGCGATCTCGACCCGATCGTGCTGAAAGAATATACTGAAGCCAAGCCCGAGCAATACGAACTAATCCCCTCACCCGCTACCGGCAAACCCGGCTCGCTGACCGAGCCACGCGAGTTCAAACTAATGTTTGAGACCAAAGTCGGACCTCTTGCCGACGACTCCGCAAGCGCTTACCTGCGCCCTGAAACTGCGCAGGGTATCTTTGCGAATTATAAAAACATCGTCGATACTGGCCGCGTCAAAATCCCCTTCGGGATCGCACAAATCGGTAAAGCTTTCCGCAACGAGATCACACCACGCAACTTCATTTTCCGCTCACGTGAGTTCGAGCAAATGGAGATTGAGTACTTTATCGCACCCAGCGCCGACTGGAAGGCCCTGCACCGCGAGTGGATCGACACCTGCACCGACTGGCTTGTTTCTATAGGTCTGCCTCGTGCAGGTATCACCGAAGACATCCACCCGGAGGACAAGCTGGCCTTCTACTCCCAGGCCACAACCGACCTGATGTTTCAATTCCCGCACGGTGAACAAGAGCTCTGGGGCATCGCCTGCCGATCCGATTACGATCTTAAGCAACATCAAGAGCACTCGGGTAAGTCGATGACCATCTTTGACGAAACAGCCAAAGAGAAATACGTGCCCCACGTTATTGAGCCCTCACTCGGCGTCGACCGCACGCTACTCGCCGTGCTCAGCGCTGCTTATACCGAAGACGAAGTCCCCAACGACAAGGGAAAAGTCGAAAAGCGCGTTCTGCTCAAATTCAGCCCAAAGATCGCACCAGTCAAAGCAGCCATCTTTCCACTGCTTAAAAACAAGCCCGAACTAGTCGAGGTCGCCACAAAGCTTTATAAGAAACTGCAACGCCGCTGGAACGTCTTCTATGACTCCTCTGGCGCAATCGGTCGCCGCTACCGTCGCCAAGACGAAATCGGTACACCCTTCGGTATCACCATCGACTTCGACACGATTGAGAAAGATGGCACCTACACTCTCCGCGACCGCGATACTTGCGAACAACGCCGCGTAAGCGAAGACGAGCTGATTAAATTCCTCGAAGAGCAAATCGACGGGTAAACCGAATTAAATTCCATTTTCAAAAATCCCGTAGCTCACACTTCGGGATTTTTTGTGCACAAAAAAGGTGCCTCCGATTTGATCGAAGGCACCTCTATAAATGGTGCCAAAGGGCAGATTTGAACTGCCGACCAAAGGCTTATGAGTCCTCTGCTCTACCACTGAGCTACTCTGGCGTAAAGTTGAGTGTCTTTTGAATGGAGAAGCCAAAAAACAAGAATTGGCAAAAAGCCTAATTCCCTTGCCCCTGTCAAGCGATCAGTTCCCCGGAAATTGCAGGTAATCCTGCCTCAAAGCCTATTTGAAGAGGCGTCTAGTCTTTTAAATTCAGCCGATAGAATTTTCCATAGCGATCGACTAGTTGCACATAGTCGTCATGAACTTCAGCTAAGCCTAAAGCTGGGTTTTTTTGAACAAAATCGCCCAGTCGATAAATCTGGTGCTCCATTAGGCCACCCGAAATAACAGCAGATGCGCTATTTTGGCTTTCTTCGGAGCGATTAATCAACTCCGGATTGACGGTATCACCTTCTCTGAACGTGCCCTGGCTCTTAGTAAGCTCAGCAAGCGATGGCTCAGTTGATAAAGCGATATCTTCCGCCGTTGTGAGATCTGCTAGTACGAAATCGTCCGCTGCAGAAATTACGTCTTTTGACGCATTTTTAATTACGGCCAGTAGCTGCATTCGACTGAGTACAATTACGATGATTGCGTCATGCTCTGCCTCGGTTCGCCGTTCTTCAGCCAAGGCAATCGAGCCAAGCACAAGTTCCACGCCACTCTTAGTCATCAGTAAATCACCTTGACGTTTATTGATAGAGCCGAACCGCACAAAAAAGCCCATCTCATCCAGGCCTAGGTGTTCAACAATATATTGATCAAGAGTAACGGGATCTATGACTACCACTTCCTCAACCACTTCCTCGACCGCTTCAGGTGCAGAGGTCTCTTCTAGCAATTCGCTCTTTGCAAAGCTAAAGTTCGCAACAAATGGTTCATTTTTAATCGCGCTGGACTTGCTCCAACTGCGCAGTAACCACTGGTCACGGACTAAGCCCTGCATGACTCGACCACTCGGAGTTAATGCAAGCACCTCTTTTTCGACAGCTACTTGAGTCGCGGCAAGAGATTGAGGCTGATCTGAAAAATCGGGCAGTAGCTGGTCAAGCAAGCCATAACTGTGACAGACCCACAGCACTACAAAGAGTGCGAGCGGTATAACAATGCGGGGATTGTTTAGATACTTACGCATTACAGAGGATTCAAGCTGAGTTCATTGGAGTCGCCTAGATCGCTATCCTTGAGAGGCAAAAATATCCGGGCCTTCAATAAGTAGCTGTCATGGGTCCGAACGAGTTCAATTTGTTGATACTCTTTGAGCGGCGGCCGGCTCCATAGGTAATTCATGCATTGAGTTAGCGAATATAGGGGCAAAAAAGGTTCCCCATCGGCTTGTGGCAAATTCCTAGCGCTAGCACTCAAATCAAGCATGATTCCCTGAATTCGTGCTAGATTTGAATCTGAAGCCTTACCCTGCTCTGTAGAAATTTCGAGTTCGGCCACTTCTGCTTCTTGCAAGACCCAGCCATTAACCTTGAAGGCTTGTGAAAACTGGCTTTTTAATGCTTCAGGATGTGCGTCGGCTTTTTTGAGGAATTCTTCGTTAAAGAGCATATAACGCATGCGTAAATCGCTTTGTTCAATGCCTGTCAGCTCTTGCTGTAAGGCTTGGAGCTCTTGTTTGAGTTCCATTCTCTGCGAGTGCTTTGCTTGTCGCTGCAACTCAAGAGGGTAATACTGGCGCGCAAGATATATGAGGGCAACTAAACCAGCTAGCAGTAGCACAATCACTGGATAGGATGCTAAGATATTATAGAAATGGCACAGGCGTTTGCGCATGGTCAGCTGATGTCTCCTGCTTGCGTGGATGCTTTTACTGTGAAGCTAATCGTGAATTTGCGGAGACGCCCGCGCGCATCACCGAAACGCGAACGGCTATTGTCTTGTTCAAAAGCGACTGTTGGTTCGCTCAATTGCCATCCTTGTTTTTCAAGACGCCCGAACATCGCTTTGATTTCTGCTGGCAGATCAAGATCTGCGGTGAGTGGTCGGCCCACCATTTCAATCTTGGTGACCCCTTCAACGGTTTCAATCGAGCCACTGTAAGTATCCAGCTCTACAGATTTAGGCAAGGCATTGGAAAACGCATGCAGCATAATAAACAGTGGGGCGGGCACGGGCGCATCATCATCGAGCGTTTCGCGGCCACGGCTGAACTCGATAACATTCTCATACTGACGATTTTCGAGCAGACTACGGCGAACTTGATTAATCTGTAGAGTCTGTTCCTGAATCGTGACATTAAGCTCACTAAGGTCTAATTCGAGCTCCTGTTTCTTATTAATCTGCGGTATTGTTAGATAAACTCCTAAGATTAGAGTGATGCAGAGACAGGCAAAGGCTCGGTGCTTATATTGTACGATACGCTGTCGGGTTCTCAGGTTAGATGGGACTAAATCTAGAGATGCGCCTAGCTTGAGCTTGCTCAGTAGGGATACGGTGGCCGCGTCGTCGGAACTCTCAGTTGCATCGTGCCCCTGGAACTGGGGGTTTACTCCGAATTCTTGTTCGACAAATAGTCCCAAGCGGCGTGCGCTACTGTTCATCTGTTCGGTGCCCAAATCCTGTGCCGTTAAACGACTGAAAAAGAGCATTATGCCGGCGGGATCACGAGCGATTAAGTAGCCAGCATCGCCTAATCCGCGGTAATGGACCACTCCCTGTGCACCGCTAGCGACCAAAGTATCGTCGAGACAAGTGAGTGCATAAGGCAAGCTGTACACGCCATCAAGCAACACAGCGTTGCGCAATGCCCATCCACTAATGGCGGAGGTGATTTCACGCGGTAGGCTACTGATGAGATAAAATTGATGGGTGGCTTCACCCTGCAGGCCCATTTCGATCGATGCCAGGCTACGCTTCTCGTCACCATAGAGCTTAATCTTGCGCTGCACGAGGAGTTGCTGCTGTAGTTTCGGCGCCATTTTCGGCACGCGCTCGAGATGGTGGTCGAGCGCAGGGATGTCAAGATACACCAGTAGACGACCGAAATGAAAAGTCTCTTCCGCGCGATCCAGAAGTGCCAGCAGAGCAGTGAGATCCTGTGCTTCGCCTTCTTGGATCAAACTTGCGCCAGAGCGCGAAGTGCGCCAGACCCGAACCGTTTGGTGGTCCCATATGAGTATCGTGTGTGCCATACTAATAAATAGTATGTCTAATAGTGCCACTCCAGCCCGTCAAAGCGTAAAGTGCTAAAACTTCCAGTGATGATAAAGATACCGACTTCCGCGGAGGTCCACGGTTCGCCTAGTAACAATTCCTGCGTCTTCAGGAAATAGCGATTTTGGATATAAGGATCCGCGTTAGTCCATCCTGTAAGTACTATGGGGGTAGAAGGCACATCTGGGTTGAGCAATGCAAGCGGAGCGCGATTGGTGAGAGTCAAGGTGGCTGTAATCGATTGCTCTGGCAGAGAATCAAAGGAACGGCGCCCACTAATAGTCACAGTCGCATCCTGAGTTACATCAATTCGACGACCTCTTTGAGTCTGTATGACTGACTCCACAAAGGTGTAAATTTGTGCGGTTCGATCAAAGAAGTTATTGCCATTGAGGTCTTCGTCACGATCCCATACTCCATTACCATTGAGGTCTTCGCCGCTATCTAGGAATCCATTGCCCTTGGCGTCTTCTCCTAAATCTAGAGAATTGTTCAAAAAGCGTATGGAAAATAAATTAGAGGGTCGCAAAAGTATCCCATGGAAAACTCCTAAGATCAGTCAAAGAGTAGAATTCCTTAGAAAAATGGAAGAGATTTCAAACTCAG
>CALBPO010000310.1 GCA_937899295.1 uncultured Opitutia bacterium | reverse complement strand
CATGGTTTACTAAATATTCTGGCCAATACGCACGGATTTACGAAACGGCTGCGAATGAATCGGCACTCAACTCAGTCACTACTTGGAGCCACCCGAATAATGGCTCTGGTCAAGCGCTACCTACTTACGCTGGCGTTCACGAGATTGCCTATACTGAGAATAATGTTTACATACGTACGAGTGGCCTAGGCTTTCACATCATGGGGCCTTGGTATCTTAATGAGGAAAGAACCAACCTCTTTCCCAACTACCCTAGTAATACATCTGCCATTTTTCGTTTCCCACGTGACCCTGGCGCACCCCCTATTTCTAAAACCGCAACTGGCAATGGCGCCATCGGATATTTCGTTGACGGTATCGGTATGTTTGATAGCCGAGATGCTTTCTCTTACAGTAATTCTAATGCAGGCGACGCTAGACCTAATAGCAACTTTACGGGTGATGGCATTTGGAATCGCGATGCCTATATCAACGAATCCGTCACCTTCGACCCAGCTAATGCCCACCAAGCAGGTATAAATCATCACTATCATGCCAACCCGCCTGCCCTAAGGCACTTACTTGGCGGTAGCGTTGACTACGACGCTTCAACGAACACTTACACAGAAAGCTTCAATGGACAGCACTCCCCTATCCTCGGCTGGGTGCGCGACGGCTATCCCATCTACGGTCCATACGGCTACGATGACCCGGACGACGCTACAAGCACCGTTCGACGGATGATCTCAGGTTACACCACCCGCGACGGATCCAACGGAACGACAAACCTCAGCGATACAGGTCGCACCTTGCTGCCGAATTGGGCTGCGGTTGCACAAGGTATCAATGCTGCACTTACGACGACACAATATGGTCCAGCTGTTAGTGCAACGTATCCGCTTGGACACTATATTGAGGACTACGATTATCTCGGTCATCAAGGGCTTACACTAGGCTCTGATTTTGACCTTGATGAGCATAATGGTCGTTTCTGCAAGACCCCCGAATATCCCGATGGCACCTATGCCTATTTTGTATCGATTGATGCCTTCGGAACCCCAACCTACCCCTACAATATCGGCCGCACTTTCTATGGAAGTCCGACAGGTGCCACAGTAAGCACTCTTCCCGCTAACGCCGAGATCTACTTCGAAGGTGGTCCCGAAGCCAGACCATCCATAGACAGCCTTGAAGTCGAAACCACCGCTGGCGATGTCACGCTCACTTGGAGTGGACCCGAAGGTGGCACCTATCTCATCGAGCGCAGTGCTGACCTAGAGCAATGGAAAATTCTCGACGACACAGTAGTCAACGAAATGGGCTCACTCGGATCGACCCCCGACTCAGCCCGCGCGCTCGACGAAGCAAAACAATTCTACCGTGCAAGCCTTACCACAGTCGAAGCCTTCGACGATGAGGGCTTCGATTATGATCCAATCGCTTTTCCTAATTTTACTGCCATCTTCTCAGCGCTCCCTCCATTTGAAGAAATCACTAGCGTTAATGTCGGTGGTGTCACCGCTACCGTCATTGAATACGACGCGGCAACAGGCAGCCTAAGTCTCGACTTCGATGAGGACACGCTGACTCGAGGTGCAAGTTATACTGCGCAAGTGAACTACACACCGACTGAGGGGTCACCGAGTACAACCACATCAACCAATACTCATACGGTTGCAGTCTTGCACAATATCCTTCTTTTGATTGTCGATGACTGGGCGATCGACTCCAGTCCTGTCGATAACAATACCACTTTAAACCCCGGCACAAGCTATGCGCCTATGCCAAATCTAGAAACCTTGGCAGCCCGCGGCTTACGTTTCACTAATGCCTATGCCCAACCAGTCTGCTCTCCGACTCGCGCCACTATTTTGACTGGGCGATACGCCTTCCGCCATACAGTTGGCTGGCCTCAAGGTGCAACCTTACCTGCGATCGAACTCACACTGCCAGAAATCTTCACTGCTGAAAGCTCAAGCTACAATCTTGCGAGTTATGGTAAATGGCATCTCGGCGGCGGCACGACTGGGCCCTTTGATCTTGGTGGCTGGACAGAGTTCAGAGGCATACTAGGTGGTGGCGTTGCCAGCTACACCAATTGGGACAAAACTGAAAACGGTGTCACCACACCGAATGTAACGACCTACACCACTACCGATCAAGTGAACGAAGCCGTCACATTCATCGACGCACAGACTACAGATCCGTGGTTTGTTTGGATGGGTTTTAATGCGCCACACACACCCTTCCATAATCCACCAATCACCCCTACTCTACTTGAAGACTATCCAGAGTATGTCGAAACTGATGGCGTAGTGACTGGCACCGATCGCCGTGGCGCATACGAAGCCGCCTTGCAAGCTCTCGACACC
>CALBPO010000309.1 GCA_937899295.1 uncultured Opitutia bacterium | reverse complement strand
CGGTACGTGATCAATCGAGCCGTTGGGGATCTTGTTCAGCACGTCGAGCTATTTCCCTGAATTGGCGCCTCATATTACTGCGACCCGAGTTACAGGACTATATTATACTTCACGAGTTAGCTCACCTGTCTGAAATGAACCACGGCAAGGACTTCTGGATGCTGCTTGATCAGTATGATCCAGACCGTATAACGCACGAAGCAGCCATCGATAAAATCAGTGCCGAACTGATGCGTATTGCACGTCTTTGAGACGCACTTTTCTCTAAGGCTACTTTATAAGGTCTTCGCACTAGTTTAGAGACGGGTTTGTTGCATCTTAGCCTTGCGCTATAGGGTTTATACACTACTTTTTAGATATATAGCAGCCGATCTAGGCATTTTTTATGAAACCAAGCGACAGCCAAGACTTACCATTCAGTGCATTTATTTTAGCGCTTTTTTTAGGTGTTTTTTCATCCCTTGCGATCGCGACAGGTTTGATCGTAATCGATGCTCCGGCATGGGGAACATACCTTTTTGCAGCCCTAGGCGGCGTCACGGCTGCTAGCTTCGTTTGGATTGAACGCAGTTTGGTTTTTCAAATTAAAGAAAAAGAGTTCATGCTGGGTATCGAAGTTACCAGGCTACAGGAGTTTCAGGATCGCCTCTATTCACATTCGATGGCTTGCCTTGTGCGCTTCGATGCGGGCACTCACATCATTGACCGAGCTAGCCCTGGGTTTATTAAGTTGTTACGAATGCCAATGGAATCAGAATTGCGTGGTCAGAGTCTCGAGGTGTTGCTCGGCCTGAATACCCTTAAGCTGGAGTCCGTGGTCGAATTGATTAAGCAGGGTGAAGCTTCGGGTAAGGAAACCAAGCTCGAGCTCATGAGTGCTGAGGGTTTTTCTACGAATGCTGTTATCAGCGGGCAATATTTTCCAGATGATCATGTTGTGGAAGCAGCCTTTTTTGTGCATCCAGTCAATAATGCTGAACGAATGGCGGAATTAGGGGCTGCTCAAAAGGATCTTGAACGCTTTCGCAAAGGTATGTTTCGCCGTGAGACGCGTATTTTAGAGCTCAAAGAAGAAGTGAATGAAATCTGTCGTGAGGCGGGACTACCCAATCGTTATGAAAAAGTCTAGCATTCGAATGTCATTCTTCACCAATCACCTATTATAAAGTGAACACCTCTAAAGTATCCAAGAACATTTCGCATGAATAAGCGTAAGCGAAGCATCTCACGGATGGTTTACGTCTATGCGGCGCTCGCCATTATAGCGGTCGTCGTAGTTGTAGTTGGGTGGATGGCGTCTGATCAATTTGGCCAGTATATTGAGGAGCGAACTCAACTTATTGAGCAGGTAAATACCATGATCTCCGATATTGAATTTAATCAAATCGAGCAGATTGATGAGATCGAGTTTATACGTGAAGAACGCTCTAAAATTCAGCAACAAGAGTTTGTCCGTAGTGCGCTGCTGGCGATCTCTGTCCTTGTTTTTGGAGTCACTCTGCCTATACTAGCTACTCGATATTTTGTACAACGCTTACATGCGAACCTTGATTTACTTAATGACTATCTCTCTAAGATCGGTCGGGGTACTACGGCACTTATGCCACAGACTTTCGAGTTCAAAGAATTTGACGAGATATCAGAAACCTTACGCCAAGTCGCTAGAGATCACGGTGAAACAGAGCAACGCTGGAAGCGGGCGGAAATAGAGCTAATCTCAACAAATTCAGATCTGATCGAGCAAGCGAGCGAGTTGACGAAAGGGCGTAAATTCGCCCTAAGTATGATGGAAGATGCTGATAATGCTAGAGAAGAGTTAGAGGTGACGAACG
>CALBPO010000308.1 GCA_937899295.1 uncultured Opitutia bacterium | reverse complement strand
GATCGCATTGAAGTCGTCGGTCGCTTGCCTTACGGGGATATTGAAGGCTTTCCTGTTTCCACGGTACAAGGGCATGTTGGTCAATTTGTTTACGGTACAATCGAAGGTAAGCGTGTGATCTGTATGCAAGGTCGCTTTCACTTCTACGAAGGCTACACCATGGCTCAGATTACCTTACCTATCCACACGATGCATCAGATGGGCGTCCACACGCTCATTGTGACCAATGCCGCAGGTGGCATCAATCTAGACTACGTGCCAGGTAACTTTATGTTACTTAGCGATCACATCAACGCACTCGGAACCAATCCCCTAATTGCATGGAAGGGGAGCGAGGGCGTTCAATTTCCTGATATGAGTGAGGTCTACGATGGCGAGCTTCGTGCAAAGATCCGCGACTGGGCGAAGACCCATTCAGTTGATCTAAAAGAGGGCACCTATCTCGCCACAACAGGTCCTAGTTATGAAACGCCCGCTGAGGTGCAGGCCTTTGGTATACTTGGAGCGGATGCAGTCGGCATGTCCACTGTGCCCGAAGCCATCGTCGCTCGTAAGTTTGGCATGCGTGTTATCGGTATTTCCTGTATCACCAACGCCGCGGCGGGTATTTCTAAAACTAAACTGACGCACGAGGAAGTCTCTGAGACTGCCGATAGCGTTCGTCCTCAGTTTGCAGATCTTCTCGCTGCTGGGGTGAGTCTCGCATAAACTTAGCCAAATTTATTGTAACTTTAAAAAAGCACGAAAGGCATGGAAGCTATTAATCGTAGATGCATTAGATTTTCTCTGTCATCATTTTCGATTATTTTGCGTGTTTAATAATTAAAATTCACACACATAAGCCATCTACATCATGACTACTGATCTATCGACTCATCCACTTGTCCAGCACTACTTAACGATCCTTCGGGATCGTTCAACCCAAGCTTCTGAGTTTCGTAGATGCAGTAAACGCATCACCGAAGTAATCATGGTCGAAGCAGCTAAGCTGCTAAATATAGATGCGATTCAAGTGCAAACGCCACTCGAGATTACGGATGGGGCTAAGCTTTCCCCGGGCGTCGTTTTTGTTCCGATACGTCGCGCGGGTCTGGGTATGCTCGATCCTGCCAT
>CALBPO010000307.1 GCA_937899295.1 uncultured Opitutia bacterium | reverse complement strand
GCAGGATTGGCTTTTCCCTGCCCCGCCAGATCAAATGCGGTGCCGTGATCTGGACTAGTCCGCACGTAGGGTAAGCCGAGCGTGAGGTTGACGGCGGAGTCGAACTCGAGCGTCTTGACTGCTGCGAGCGCTTGATCATGATAGGCAGCCACCACCACATCGAAGTCGCCTTGGCGTTGACGATGAAAGACGGTATCACCTGGCAAACATCGAGACAGACCTGGGATTTTCTCGCGCAGACGGTCGAGAGCGGGATCGAGCACTTCGAATTCTTCTTGACCCAAAATACCGCCTTCACCTGCGTGCGGATTGATCCCACAGACGCCAATACGTGGTGCCTCCACTCCTAGTTGCTCAGCGAGATGATACGCGCGGTGGACTGCCTTTTCGAGAGTGACTGCATCCAATGCCTCAGCAACCTCGCGCAGTGGAATATGCCAAGTCGCCAGAACGACACGTAGCTCCTCTCCGACAAAGGCCATCGTAGGATCGCCACCCCATGCCTTGGCAAAAAATTCGGTCTGCCCCGGAAAGTTGAAGCCCACTTCTTGCAGCCAATGCTTACTCACAGGCCCCGTCACGACACCCCGGAATCGACCTTCGCGACAGCCTACTGCCGCACACTCCATTGCCTCTAAAGCGAGGCGAGCCCCCTCAGTAGAAGGGGCACCGGACTGGGGCATATAATTAGGATTACCGACTGCTTCATAATTCAATCCATAAAGCTTGCTGACTGAAGACGCCCACTGCTCCGGACCAATCAGAAGGCAATCGTCAGCGCACAGTGAATCCTCGCGCAGAACTGACTCGATCACCTCAGGGCCGACTCCCGCAGGATCGCCACATGTAATGGCCAGGGGTAGACTGGAATTCGATTTAATCACGCGTCGATTGGATAAAGCCGCGCTTGCCAGTCTCGAAAAACTTAAGGAGATAGGCGCCTGGATTCGTCGTCCCAAACTCGTGTTCGCGAGCAGCCGCTTCGGCTTTCTTTTTCAAATTCCCTCCCCCAAAAAAGACCGCTCGATAGCAACGTTTGAGGTCTTTAATCTCGCATGGTTCAAACTGACCACGTCGCAAGCCGACCAAATTTAGCCCATGTGCTTCGTTACGCTCAGCAGCCATTATGTAAGGAGGCACATCGGCTGTGATTGTGGCATTGCCGGCTATCATACAGTGAGCACCAATTCGGCAAAACTGGTGAATCCCAGCGCCACCACCAACGAAAGTCTTCTCACCAATCCTAACGTGCCCCGCTATCATCGCGTTGTTGGCAAGAATTACCCCGTCCTCCAATACACAGTCATGGGCCACATGAGAGTTCGCCATCAGGAAGCAATCTTCTCCGATAACAGTCTTGGCAACTGCTGAACTTGCGCGGTTAACCGTCACCGCCTCACGTATAACCGTTCGGTCGCCGATCTCAACATGGCTCACCATACTAGGATCGAAGCCCAGAGCCTGAGGGTTGCCCCCAATTACTGCAAAAGAATCTACCTTCACCGCGTCACCAAGCCTCGCGCGTTTACGTATGATCGCATGGGCCTCAATCTGGCAGTCGCGCCCGAT
>CALBPO010000306.1 GCA_937899295.1 uncultured Opitutia bacterium | reverse complement strand
CATTTGTGATCATGGGACCTGAAGCATGGGTACCGCAGCAACAGGTGCGTGAAGACTTAGTCGACTTACTTGACCTCTCAGCGACCACACTCGCATGGGCGGGTGTAGAAAAGCCTACATGGTATTCCGGACAGGACCTTTTCGGCGATGACTTTAAGGCACGCTCATTTGTGGGTGCACATAAAGATCGCCTGGATCATACGATTGATCGGGTGCGTACGATTCGTACAGATCAGTATCGTTATGTTCGTAACTACAAGTTGGATCGTATCTTTCTGCAGCCACAGTATCGGGACAAAAAAAACTATACGCAGAACTTACATCAACTTTATCGCGAAGGAAGACTCTCGGCGCGGCATCGTGAGATTTACTTTGGCGAACGTCCTGCAGAGGAACTCTATGACGTATCGATCGATCCACACATGATGATAGATCTCGCAGGAAATTCGGATTTTGCAGATGAGCTGGATCGGCATCGAGCGATGATGGACGAGTGGTTGGCCGCGGGTGATATGGGCGAGGGAGATGAATCTGTTGCTGCCCTCAAAGCCAATGGCGAAGGCACTAAATGGGGGGAGGGTGTGAATGTGGAGTATGAAGTCTACCGAGTGGACAGCGATGGCGATGGACTATCAGACAAATGGGAGACTTTGAACGGGCGTGATCCTCAGGATGGGCGATTATATTTTGCTTTTGATTGTGGTGCTTGGCAGACGGAGGGATGGTTCTCCGAAGATATCAGTACGAATTTAGCGGGTTCACTTGGCACACTTGATTTTGAATTAGATGGAGTGTCTGGTAGCATTCGTCGAGAAGGACTGAACATTCTGGTTTCAGAAGCAGACAAAGCGTTGACCTTGGATATACGATCCAGTGGAGACCTGAAAGCTATTATCTCACTGAATGGACAGACAGTTGGGGATGTTCGCATAGATGCCTCGCATACTTTTCAGACGACTTCTCTGGATCTGGATTCATCTCGATGGGGTGATTCTATTCAGTCACTAGAGTTTACGTTTATAGGCGATGCTGGCACCGTTGTCGAAATCGATGCGATACAGATTCAGCGCTAATGAAATATTTCCTCATACTTTTGTTTGTCTGCACGAGTGTCGTGACGGCTCAACCAAATATCATTTATATTAATGCAGATGATTTTGGTGTAATGGATGTTGGTTTTAATAATTCCAAATACCACACACCGAATATCGATCGTCTGCGTGCCGAAGGGATGTTATTTACTAATGCGTATGCACCGGCGTCGAATTGTGCGCCTAGTCGTGCTAGTGTGTTTAGCGGGCAATATGGCCCGCGTCATGGCGTCTATACGGTGGGTACTTCGGCACGTGGAGAAGTAAAAGACCGTAAGTTGATTCCAATTAAGAATACGGTTCATTTAGCACCAGAAATCGAGACCCTCTCAGAAGTTTTGCAAGCAGGTGGCTACCGTACGATCCATCTAGGTAAGTGGCATCTGGGTATGGATCCGACGGAGCAGGGATTCGATGTGAACGTCGGCGGCTATAATATGGGCGGTCCGAAGGGTGGCTATTACCTGCCGATTCAGGGCCAAGCTAAAGTAGCAGAGTTTAACGATGATTATCCTGCAGGGACGCACATTGCCGATGTATTCGCTGATCAAGCCGTCAAGTTCATCCGCAGTCATCGAGAGGAGCCGTTTTTCGTGCACATGGCTTACTATTTAATTCATACACCGCTTCAAGCCGTCCCTGAAATGGTGGATAAATACGGTGGGCGTAGAAACCGTTGGGCGATCTACGCATCAATGGTGGAGAAGATGGATGAGAGTATCGGAAAAATCCTTGCCGAGCTCGACGCACAAGGCTTACGCGACGACACCTTGGTGTTGTTCTGTTCCGATAATGGCGCACACTCTGATATCTCTAGCCAAGCGCCACACCGCTCTGGTAAAGGGTCCTACTTCGAGGGCGGTATTCGGGAGCCCTTAGTGGTTCGGTGGCCTGGGCGAGTGGCTCCTGGAGCGACTTGTGATGTGCCAGTGATGGGGATAGATTTTTTTCCTACTTTTATTGATGCAGCTGGCATAGCAGTTCCGAAAGGGAAGATTCTTGATGGTCTCAGTTTATTGCCCTTGTTAAGCCAGTCCGGTACGATTGAAGAACGCAGCTTGTTTTGGCACTTCCCCGTTTATTTGCAGGCCTATGCAGGGAAGGCAGATGATTCGCACGATCCATTGTTTCGTACACGTCCTGGCTCTGCTCTGCGTCAGGGAAAATGGAAGTTTCATGAATACTTCGAAGAGGGGCGCTTGGAGCTTTACGATTTAGAGGCTGATCCGGGCGAACGGAGAAATTTAGTGAGTTTGTATCCTCAGAAAACCACTGAGCTGCATCAAGTGATGCAAGCGTGGCGATCGGAATTACAAGCTCCAATACCGACTGAACTGAATCCTGATTTTAAAAAATAAATCGACTTAGGAGAATTACATATGAACAGAAAAATCATTTCCTTCGCGTGTTTGGCAGCCTTGTCTGCAATCCCTGTCCATGCCGAAGACGCACCGCTTAAACCGAATGTCATCTACATATTAGCAGACGACCTTGGCTATGGTGAAGTCGGCTACAACGGACAAGAAATGATTCAGACGCCAGAGTTAGACGTGCTGGCAGAGGGGGGGATGACATTTAGCGCGCATTATAGCGGGAATGCGGTGTGCGCGCCGACACGTTGCTCCTTGATGACTGGGCTACATCCGGGGCATGCTTATATTCGCGCCAATAGTCCGGGCTATCCCAATGGACAAACGCCTTTACCCGAAAATACTGAGACTGTGGCGACTTTGTTGAAGCGGGCTGGCTACACGACGGCGGTCATCGGTAAGTGGGGTTTGGGCGGCGTACAGGAGGATGTACCGAATCCAGTGCTCAATAGCGGTCACCCCAATAAGCAAGGCTTTGATCATTTCTTCGGCTACTTGGATCAGCGAAAGGCGCATAATTATTATCCCGACCATCTCTGGAGAAACAATGAGTTTGTGAAGCTGAATAATCCAGGCGGTGCATGGGGTAAAGGTAATCAAGATTATAGTCATGATTTGATGACGGAAGAGGCCCTCAACTGGATCACAGCGAATCGAGATCAAGCCATGTTCTTGTATCTGGCTTATTGTATCCCGCATACACATTGGCAGGTGCCAGAACTCGGCGAATATGCAGAGAAGGATTGGCCAGAGGAACGTTTCAAAGTTCAAGCAGCTATGGTGTCGCGTATGGATCGCGATATCGGTCGTATCAAACGCTTACTCGAAGAGCTAGGAATCGAAGAGGATACATTGCTTATCTTTAATTCGGACAATGGTGCTCATGGGCAAGGCGGCACCCGTGAGTTCTTCGATACGACGGGTGGGCTTAAAGGTAAGAAGCGCCTAATGACCGAGGGTGGCGTGCGCTCGCCTATGTTGGCTTATTGGCCAGGCAAGGTGCCTGCGGGCACTCACTCGGAGCACATTTCAGCTTTTTGGGACTTCCTCCCGACCATGGCTGAATTAGCTGGAGAGCCAATTAATGGTCGAACTGATGGCCTCTCCATGCTGCCTACTTTAATCGGTGAATACGAACAGCAGAAAGAGCATCGTTATCTCTATTGGGAGCTTTATGAAGGACGCCCGAATTGTGGAGTGCGAATGGGCAAATGGAAAGGGCTCGTGCAGGATCGGCGTAAAGGCATGGAGATTGAGCTCTACGATCTAGATGCCGATGAAGCCGAGGAGAGGAACGTCGCTCACCAGTATCCAGAAGTGGTGGATCAGATCAGAAAGGCCATGTTGGAGGCCCACGAACCGAGCGCATTCTGGGATAAAAATAACAAGCCGCTTTATAACGCCCAGGCAGCATGCGATTTGAATGCGGTCACCTATGTGCCAAGGCTAAAGAAAAAGAAGTAAATTAGAGGACTCGCCCTGTAGGAAGAGTTGATTTAATCTCTTCCTATGGACCCAGATTCCGTCAGTGCTTTTAGAGCGATTCGATATTTAAACCGATCATGCATATAACAAGCAAATGCGACTGATTATCTCCCACCTTATAGGATATTGCCTAGCTCTCGAAGGTCGTGAACCTCCACTTGGTATGTGGGTGTGGAAGCAAATACATTTAGAATCCGAGGAGGCACTTGGCGAATTACTTGATTTTTGTGAACGCGAAGAAATCACCCACATTGATCAGCACATCAGTATAAAAAAGGGCATACTGTTGAATGCGGAGGCCCTTCGTAATTTTATAATTAAGGCAGCAGACCATGGCATCTCGGTGAATGCCTTACGGGGTGATAAGGCAATGTTCTTTGCACGTAATCATGAGCGTACAATGGCCGCGGTGCAGACCATTGTGGCATTCAATGAGACACTGCCTAATGGCAAAAAATTATTGGGTATCAAATTTGATGTAGAGCCCTATGGCTCTAAGGAATGGAAAGCAGGTGGCGATCAACGCAGACAAATAATGCGGGACTATTTGAGCTATCTAAATCTAGTAAATGACTATCTCTCGATGGCAGCACCCGAGATGGAATTGGCTGTCGATGTCCCGTTTTGGTGGGATAAGACTGAGTTTCAAATCGTGTTCGATGGGCAAAAAAAACTTTTTGTGGAACATGTCCAAGATCGAGTCGATTGGTTAGGTATCATGTCATACCGGCGAGATCCGAGTGAGATAGTTAAGTTGATTGCTGCCGAGTTAAGCTATGCCTCGAATTTTGGACATTTGCGCTCGGTAGCTCCGTCGATGGAGACAGGTAACATTTCAGGCAAGGAAGCATACATCAGTTTTGGCGGCGTGCCTGTGAAGCAGTTTAGATCTTCGCTGAACAGCCTACGCAATACTTATGCAAATAATCCATATGTCCGCTGCATCATGCTCCATCATTACGATAGCCTACGCGTGTATCTTGATGAGACTTTCAGCCAGTAGCTTGCGTAACTGAGTTAATCGCTACCAAGCTGAGTCAGAATAGAATACATGCTAAAGAATGCCTTTTTGGGCTCTTTTGTGTGCTTTGAATTCGGCCCAACTAAGTGTGCCATCTCCATTCGCATCCGCTTGAGGATACTTTTCGAAATATGTATCCTTCCAAAATTCTGCCCCGCCTTTGCCAGGCTTTTCTTTAATATTCACTGTCTGCATGGCCTCTTCATTGTATGGAAGCTGGTCAAATATGGCTTTCTTATATTGCGCTTTGAGCACATCAAACTCTGGATTACTAGCTAAGTTATCCCACTCGTGAGGATCATTGGCATGATCGTAGAGCTCCTCCTTGCCATTGTTGTAGATGATGTAGCGATAGCGCTCAGTGCGATAGGCCCAATGTTGCTTAGCTGGGATATGATTATTCTTTGGTCCGGCAAAGCGCATTGTGAGCGCGCCCTCGGGCCCGTCCCAGTTACTTGAGCTTGGATCAGCGAGCAGTGGGCGCATACTGAAGCCATCGAGTGGTGCGCCTTGCGCATTTTTACGCGTGTCGCCTTGCAAGTTGCAGAGGTCAATGAGTGTTGGATAGACATCGATCAAAGAGACTGGCTGTCGCGTTCTTTGGCCAGCTTGGCTGATGCCTGGCGCACGAATAATCATAGGGATACGCGCACTATCTTCCCATAGTGTATTCTTAAATAAATAGCCTTTTTGACCCATGTCCCAGCCGTGGTCACTGGTCACGATGATGATCGTGTTGTCGGCGAGACCGTTTTCCTCTACTGCATCAATCACGGTGCCTATGCAGTCATCCACAGCGGCAACAGCTGCGAGGTAGGCGCGCAGGAATGCTTTTATACCTTGCTCGGAGCTTCCATAGGACTCTTCCAGAAGTGTGTAATAGCGGTAGCCCTTGTCATCCCCGCTTCCATCAGATGGATCTGCACTTTTTAGATATGTATCATCAGTATCGTTTGGTATGCTTGCTGGAAGCATAAGCTCATCTACGGGGAAGCGGTCGAAATACTCTTGAGGCACATGAATTGGTGTATGTGGTCGGACAAATCCTACTGCGAGAAAAAGTGGCTGGGGAGATGTATCCTCAGCAAATCTTTTCAGCGTTTTAGCTGCCCATTCAGCGTTCAGCTCGTCGGGAGTCAGATCACGTGTATCGTGGCTACCGAAGTCGAGGACTTGCTCTTTACCCCAACCGTATTTCCAGCCAGCTCCTGCGGGTTGTCCTTCATGATCCATACGTAGGGGACCAAATGAGCCATCGATTGCGCCAATATTCGAAAAAGGGGCAGGCACCCATGGGTTGGCATTGCGTTTTTTACCGTCGAACCAATAAGGCCCGTAGTCAGTCTTGCTTTTGTATTCACTCCAATCGGTGGGTCGGTGGTCATGTTCATTCTTTCCCGTTCCGGCGACATGGTAGCCATTCTCTTTGAAGAATTCCATAATCGTCTTGGAGTTCTTTAACACGGGGTTATCAAACCACTTAGCCCAGAATAGATTGTTGGAAGTATGGGGATAGATGCCAGTGTAGATACTTGCACGCGATGGGGCGCATACGGGATTATTGCTGTAGGCATGTTGAAAAGTCACTGCGGACTCCGCAAAGCTAGACATGCGCGGCGTGAGCGCCTGAGGGTGTCCCCCATAAACGGAGCCAAAGTCATTGAGGTCATCGCAAATGATGAAGACAACGTTGGGACGTGTTGGATCACTACTGGCTGCTTGTGTCTGCCCAAGCGTTACGACGAATAGGAACAAAGTGAGTAATGTATTTTTTAACATAAGAAAGGCATGGTTATATTCATGACTTAGGAGATGGCTTCGAGTCAGTCTCTAATAGTTGTGCGCACTGATTTGGTAGCTGTTTGGAATGATTTATTATTTCATCATCGTTTCCCACCTAGACAGATCCCATTTCATTGGCGCTGGAAATGCCGCAGATTCCTTTTTCCAGATGGCCTTGAGCTGCGCTGTTTTTTCGGGGAGTTGATGGATGAGGTTAGTCTGCTCCATGGGATCGTTGATGTAGTCATAGATTTCAAATGACTCAGGTAGGCCTGCGAGGGCATCTTTGTAGAGGTCTGGCATGATCGGACCGACATAGCGAAGGATGTAGCGATTGTCCGCCACGATGTAGCCTGCGGGTGCTTTTTCGCGTGAGACATTATGGGTGAAAAAGGAGCTCGCTCCATGGAATCCCCAGACGCGAGCATGAATCCCGCCGACGGCAAAGTGATCGCGCACCGGCTTCGTCGAGCCAGTAGTGATTTGCGGCAAGAGTGATTTACCATCGATATCGGCAGGGACCTTGCCACCTGCAGCAGCGATCACAGTCGGAATAATATCCATCGTTGATACGAGCTGGTTCAATTGCTGTGGCTCTTCAATGCCTTTTGGCCAGTGAAAGAAGAGTGGCACACGAAAGCCGCCGAGTAGGAGCATGCCCTTATGCCCGCGGTAAGGTGCATTGCCAGGTAGGCAGGAAAGGTTGCCGACGGAGCCGCCATTGTCGGAAGTGAAAACGACGATGGTATTATCTGCCGCTTCGCGTTCTTCTAGATAATCGAGCAAGCGTTGCACGTTTTGATCGACGGCGTAAACATGCGCGTAAAAGTTGTCTAGTATTTGTGCGCCAGAATCGAATGGCTTCTGATATTCGTCAGGTGCTTTGGGTTTGAGCGGCGAATGCACTGTGTGATAATGAAGCTGCACATAAAAGGGCTTCGCTGCGTCGAGGCTTTGTTCGATGAAGTTTAGTGCCTCGTCGGTAAAGACGTCGGTATTGTAATCCTTGATCAGCCCTGCGTGGTCAAAATTCCTCCAGATGTTGGTCGCATTGTAGAAAGGAGACTCCCACTGATTATAGCCGAAGTAGTAGTCGAAGCCGTGGTTGAGGGGGTGATCCTTCGGTGCGACTGATCCTTCGAAGCCTTCTGCTTTGAGTTTTTTAGATACCGCTTGGTGGTCCTTGTTATTATAGTAGGTATCATTCCAGCTATCATCTACTTTAACGCTTTCAGGGTCTTCTACGCCCGCTGCCTCCAGATAGTTGGGGACCATCTCGTAGTTACGTGAGCCTACGTGCCACTTCCCGATATGTGCGGTGGAATAACCTAAGGTATGTAATTGTTCGGCGAGATGCGAATTTGCTTTGAGGCCATGTGCTTCGGTGTCGATGTTACGGTAGACGCCCCATCGGTTTTGCAGTACGCCAGTGGCGATGCTGAGCCGTGCTGGAGCACATAAATTACTTGAAGCATAAGCATTATCGAACCGGGCACCTTCATCCGCGAGACGACTCAGGGTGGGGCTGGCTTTGCGGACGGCTTCAAAGGCTTGCTCTGGAGTATATTCTTCGCGTTGAGCAACATGTTCTAAGAGCGCAGGATCGAGATCATCAATCGTTAGGCCTCTGGCGTAAGTTTCGAGCTGAGAGTAGCCGAAGTCGTCAAGCATGACGAAGATCACATTTGGTTGACTTGCGTAAAGCGCGGCACCGCTACAGAGCAGTGAAAACAGCGGTAGGTATCGTTTCATCTTGTGCCAAATTGAGTTCGAAGAGATGCTGATTATGCCTCGTGTTTTGTTAGCTATACGGTGCCCCTGCGTGACTCGAGTTCGCTTCGGATTTCAGCCATGCGGTCTTTGGTCAGCGGATAAATCGCATTGAGCACCATGGCTACAAGTAGGCAAAGGATAGGAAGACCAATCAGCAAGAGGCGCATCTTTAGGAGTGTGCCCTCGGGTTGGCTCCCACCAAGGTCCTGGCTAAAATGGGTCCATGCCAATAAAATACCAGAAATTCCAAATGCGAGCGAACTACCTGCCTTCATGATCCAACCGCTAACGGCGCTAAATAAGCCCTCACGCCGTTGACCATGTGTGAATTCGTCGTAGTCACAATAGTCACCTAACATGGATAAGAAAATTGCCCAAAAGATCGTGTAGGCGGGAGCAAAGAAGAAGGGGTCCAGGAAGATGAGTTGTGGAATGTCACTATTATAAGTGTACCAACGTGCCGCGCTGCCAATGAGCGCCGCGACTAATGAGAGAAAGATTAATTTGCGCTTTTCAACACGGATTAGGAACTTAGAGATCACAAAGAGCATAACGAAACCGAGCACTTGCATGATGTTCTGCATGATCGCGAAGTAACTGGAGCCACCGAGTTTGTCGCCTTCCCATACGTAGTAGATATTAACGTACAAGCCGAATGTTGCGACGAGTAATATGCTACAAAGTAGGCCCAGTCCGACACCATGCAAAATGAGGAATTGTCGGTCTTTGACGAATGATTTGAAGCTACTGATCAGCTTTACGCGTTCTTGATTGACGGCCACTTTGTGATAACGCTCGTTAGGGAATTTTGCGCAGATGATGCCTGAAATTAGGATCAGTATACTGGATAGCGCAGATAAGACTCGGATGCCAGTCACTGGGTCGGAGAAGAGTTCACTCTGAGTGAGTGGAAAGATCCATGGTAGCATCAACATGAAGATCTTATTGAAGAAAGCAGAATAAATACGAATGGTCGTGCGCTCCTCATAGTCGGGAGTCATTTCTGTGGCTAGGGCACGGTAGGGCACTGAGTAGATCGTATAAGAGGTGAAGAAAATAATCGAGAGGCAGAAGAAGTAGATGGTCTTCGATTGTTCTGTCCAATCAGGAGAAGCGAACCAGATCATGGGATAGGTAATCGCCATGAGAATAGAGCCAATGAGTAAGAAGGGCTTTCTGCGTCCGAACTTACTTTTGCAGTTATCGGAGATATAACCCATGATGGGATCGGTAATCGCATCCCAGAGGCGCATAAGCATCAAGACAGTGCCGATGAGCGCGGGACTCATTCCCAAGATCATGTTATACACTGGCGTGGCGATATCATTGACCCCGTTTTCCCCGTAACGGTTGGTGAATTCACCCGTTCCGAATGCTAGCTTTTCTTTAAAAGATACAGCTGAGTTTTTCGTTTGATTGCTTGGGGCTGTATCTGAGTTGGGTTCCATTGTAGTCTTTAGGGTTGAGAAGGGATGAGGCTATTGGGCTGTATTAGCGGCTGTTTCTGGCCGCATTGCCTCGGAGGCCTTTTGTGCGTGTAAGCTGTCAGAGTATCGCAATAGATTACTGAGTAGTAATTGCGCGACTGGATCGTGTGCCACTTTTCGTCGAAGAATTAATGTGCTAAGGATTACATTGCCTTCTCCATGTGCTTTGATTGCTATGTCAGTGCCGTGCCAGAGGTCTTCGCCGCCAAGATAAGTGCGCTTTTGTGCTTTGGTTTCGATGTCCTCTGGACGGAACCAGGTAATGGTCTGGGCGGGTGCTTCCTCGGCTTCGAGTTCGTAGAAACTTTCGGCTGGTGCGACTTCGTGATAGGGTTCATCCATCATACAGTTGCTCGGGAGACCATTGAAAATTGGGTGTTGCTTTGCAATATGCATGCTCGATTCCCAGAATGAGAAAGAGGGACGTGCGAGTAGCTTGAAAGGAAAGATTCCTGACTGTAGGAGTTGGTTACTCTCGATCGCGGGTGCTCTACTAGCCTCGTATTCTTCAAGCATTTGGGGAGAGCCATGCTCTGCAGGCGCTTCAAGGAAGAGTATATTGGCGGTGCCGCATTGGACGCAATGCATCGCTGTTTCAATCGCTACCAAGTCTGATTTAGACGAGACATCTTCTGGCACGAATAGGAAGGTGCTTGCTTGATCGACTTTCGTCCAATCGCAAAGTGCGGTGTAAGCCAATCCTGATTGATCCAGGAATGGTGTGATGTCACCATCTGGATCGTAGACCACTAAATCAGAATCTAGACTCGTGAAAGGTTTTGGTGTAAGGAAGAGCTCTATTGTATTTTTGCACTCGACTTCGCCTTGATGGTTATAGGCACGTATTGATATAGTATTGAGTCCTGTTTCGAGCAGTGTGCTCGGTATGTAGGCCTGAGATTGTTGAAAGTTACTCTCTCCAGACCATTTGAGCTCATTCAGTTTGAATACGACTTCGCCCTTAGAGAGTTCGATCTGTGCGGGTATTTTCTCATTCTGTCCACGTAAGACGATGTCGAATTTGACAGAATCCCCTTCGCGTAGGTTACGGCGTTCTGGGAAGCATAAAATGGATGGCATTTTGTTTGCCTCGGCAATCGCATGATAGACCAATTTGGGACGTTGCCAGTGGTCAATGAGTCCCGCACCTAGAATCCAGTCGCCATCAGTAAACGCATGTATGCAGTATCCGGATACGTCTTTATTCGATAGGAGTGCTTCGAGTTGGCGAAGGTTACCTCGGGCTTGCACTGCTTGCGATGCACGACAGAAACTATCGACATCGTCATAGATTTTGTCGAACTCGCAGGCAGCCATGCTTTCTCTGAGTCCTTTGAGTATTTTATGGTGATGTCGGTAGG
>CALBPO010000305.1 GCA_937899295.1 uncultured Opitutia bacterium | reverse complement strand
TTGTTAATATTGTAGAGGATCCAAATTTACTTCATGTAAGTTTTAGCAGAGATTATTTAGAAATACCTCAAGAAATAATAATTTCTACTTTAGAAAAGCATCAAAGATATTTTCCAATTTTTGATAATAGAGACAGATTAACAAATTATTTTTTTGTAGTTGCAAATAAAAGAGATAAAAAAAAGTTGATAACTCAAGGCAATAAGAGAGTCATAGAAGCCAGACTAGCAGATGCTAAATTTTTTTGGGACAAAGACAAATCAAAAAATTTAATTAAGCAAATAGCAAATCTAAAATCTATTACCTTTTATGAGAAACTTGGAACTATTTATGATAAAACTCAAAGACTTAGACAGTTAGCAGGTTTTCTTTCTGATTATTTACATATTAATAAAGAAAAAGTTCAAGTAGCAGCTTCAATTTCAAAAACAGATTTATGCTCTGATTTAGTTGGAGAATATCCGGAATTTCCAGCTCAAACCAAAGGAGATCCGCGACCACTTGAATCGATTTGTCATTAGGCAAGATGATGCGAAGAAGGTGCTGTCCGTCGCGATTTGCGACCACTACAATCATGTCCGCGCGACCCTCTCGGGAAAGAGCTCGGGAGCGACTGAATACAGCAAGCAAAACATTCTCCTTCTAGGACCGACTGGTGTGGGCAAAACCTACCTAATGAAAAACGTGGCGCGCTTGATCGGGGTGCCCTTTGTCAAGGCGGATGCGACGAAATTCTCAGAGACGGGCTACGTAGGCTCCGATGTGGAAGATCTAGTGCGAGATCTCGTCAAGGCAGCTGATGGCGACATTGAACTGGCAGAAAAGGGCATCATCTTCATAGATGAAATCGATAAGATCGCCAGTGAAGGCAGTGCTGGCGGTCGCGACGTCTCTGGGCGCGGCGTGCAGATCAACTTACTCAAGCTGATGGAAGAGACCGAGGTCAACCTCTTCAGCCCAAGCGACATGATGGCGCAGATGCAGGCTGTGATGGAGATCCAACGCGGCGGCAAGCCGAAGCGCAAATCGATCAACACAAAAAATATCCTCTTTATAGTGAGCGGTGCTTTCGGCAAGCTAGCCGAATCGATCAAGAAGCGACTCTCCCAAAACGAGATGGGCTTCGGAGCAAATGTAAGTGATGCGAAGGAAGACACCTCTACCTATCTACAACACGCAGAGACAAGCGACTTTATCAAATACGGATTCGAGCCCGAATTCATTGGACGCGTGCCCGTACGCTGCGCTTGCTCGGGGCTCTCGGCTAAAGACTTGGCACATATATTGACCACCTCCGAGGGTAGCGTTCTTCACCAATATCGTGACGACTTTCGCGGCTACGGGATCAATTTCAACATAACGCCTGAGGCCATCATGAGTATCGCCGAGACGGCAAGTAAAGAAGGCACGGGCGCACGCGGTATTATGACCGTGATGGAACGACTCTTCCGCGACTACAAGTTTGAGCTGCCCTCAACCGCGATCAAGCACTTTGAAGTGACGACTGAAATGGTCGCAGATCCATTAAGCTGCCTCCAGGCACTCAAAGAGAAAAATGCCCATCTCCAAAGCACAGTTTGGGAGAGCGATGTGAAACGCTACGCAGCCGCTTTCGAAAAGTCCTACGGCTTTACGCTAGAGTTTAAACCCCTCGCCGTTGAAACCTTGATTACCGAAGCCAGCGAGCTCGACCGAACGATCCAGTCAATTTGTGACGAAAAGTTTAAAGACTTTGAGCACGGGCTCACCATTATCAACCGTAACACCGGGCAGACCGTCTTCAAGTTGGGTAAACTAGCGATCGAAAATCCAGATAAGGAACTTTCTAAATGGGTCGTTCGGAGTATTGAATGCGTGAAAGAATCTTTGTAATCAAGTTGTGGGATTCGCTCAGCGCGTCCCACTAAGACTTCAGCTTTTCATAGCTCGTCGATTGTATACAGTTTTCCGGGTTTCTGCTATTCTCCCTTGCTAATTAGCAGACAAACAGGAGCTTATCTTCTATCATATAGAACACGCCGCCACTATCTCAAATTTCACTCCACCTAGAGCCCGGCCTTTATGCCAGAAGGAAAATCAGTCAATAAAATGTTCGCCGGGATCGCCGGGCGCTACGACGTGGCCAATCACCTCTTGAGCGGAGGTGTGGATTTTTATTGGAGGCGCGTACTCACCCGTATGGTTAAGGCCTGCTCTCCGAAAGACGTGGTCGACCTGGCTACAGGGAGCGGTGATGTTGCCTTCAAACTGCGTGATCGCATAGGTACTGAGATACCAGTGACTGGATTGGACTTTTGCGAGCCTATGCTCGACGAAGCCCGCGCCAAGCGTGCAGCCAATAAGAGCTATTCTGATATCGCATTCGAGTTTGGCGACTGCATGGACTTACCATTGGACGACAACTCGGTCGACGCAGTCACGATTTCGTTCGGTGTGCGCAACTTCGAAAATCGCCTGCGCGGGCTGAAGGAAATCCTCCGCGTGCTTCGCCCAGGAGGCCGCCTTTTCGTCTTAGAATTCTCGCAGCCCGACAAATGGTTCTGCCCAATCTACTATTTCTATCTAAAATTCATTCTGCCTTGGGTAGCCGCCCTTGCGACAGGGGATAAGAGTGCCTATGATTACCTCGCAGGCACGATTGAAGACTTTCCAAGCAAAGAAGCTCTGACGGAACAGCTCAAACAAGCCGGTTACGAGACCGTCAAAGCGACGGGGCTAACTTTCTCAATCGTGGCTATACACGAAGCGCAGAAGGCATAACAAAGGTAGCGACTGAGGTCGCCTTAGGCCAGCCGCTACCAAAAAGCGCTTACTCTCCGTAGCGATCGCCCTTGGATTTTAACTCGCGGCGATTGCGGCGCCCTAGTGTCACCTCATGCTTTTTCTTACGTTGACTGAGACGCTCAAGTTCAAAGTCGAGCTTGAGATAGTTAATGAATCGCTCTTTGCTCAAAGTACCATCCTCAATGGCAGCTTGGACAGCACAGCCATTATCAGAACCATGCTTACAGTCATGAAATTTGCACTGCTCGGCAATGGCATCGAAATCGGCAAAACTCGCTTTAAGGCTATTTGCGTCCGTCCACATGTGGACTTCTCGTATCCCTGGATTATCGATTAACATACCCCCCCTACGGAGGCAAAGAAGCTCTCGAGCCGTCGTGGTGCGCGTGCCTTTGCCCGTGACGGCATTGACATCGCCCGTCCAGAGCCACTCTGAGACGGGCGTGCTTCTTCCGGATCTCAGCCACCGGCGCAGGCTCAGCTTTAGCCACCGCGAAGACCTGCGGCAAGCTGGCTCTCTCCTGCGACCTCTCGGCGATGGACTCCTCCCCTCTGGCCAGCTTGCCCTCGCCATGCTGGCCTGCTAAGCCCTTGGGGCTAATGTAGGTAATTTGAGTAGAGCCTACGGGGCGGTCTGGGGAGCAAGACGGCTCGACCCAGCCATGGCGAGTTGATCCCATTATTGCTGTGGGTTGCAATTTTGCCGTCTGGCCGGGGAGTTCTTCCGGCTCCTCCGGCATCTCTTTTCGCCCAATGTTTCTCTCTTTTTTGTAGCCCATCTGCCCTTTCTTCTCTGTGTTGTCCTATATGTTCGTCCCTTCATGGCTGCTACC
>CALBPO010000304.1 GCA_937899295.1 uncultured Opitutia bacterium | reverse complement strand
AGTCTTGGATTTAAGCGCATCGAGTTGAGTCACGGCATACGCCTCTCGCTTGTGCCTGGAATACTTCAAGCGGTCGATGAGGGCATCGTAGAAATTTCTTCGGTTCACAATTTCTGCCCCTTGCCAAATATTGTGCAACATGCTGCGCCAAATATTTTTCAACCTTCATCCAAGGATTCCCGTGAACTGACCCTTTGGCAAAGCCATTCAAAACAGACGCTCGACTTTGCAGTTAAAGTCGGAGCCGATCGTATTGTCATGCATTCAGGGAGTGTGTCTTTCTTCTTTTTCTCTCCTGAAGTGCGATTAGAAAAGTGGATCGATGAGTCCGAGATCTCTGCGCATGAATTATCCGAGAGTGGTGACTTTCTTAAGCGGCGTGATAAGGCCATGAAGACCATTCGTAAAGCATCGGTGAATACCATTCAAAGGATTAAAGAAAACTACGAAAAACTTTTGCCCGAAGTAAAAGAGCGCGGTCTGAAGCTTTGCCTTGAAAACCGTGAAGGTATGGAAGAGCTGCCGATCGACAGTGAATACGATGATTTTCTAGAAAGTCTAAGTGAACCCGAGCACATACTCTATTGGCACGATACTGGACATGCGCAGATTAAGCACCAGTTCGGCTTACTCGATCACCGAGAGCACTTGGAAAAGATGGCACCACGACTGGGTGGCTTCCATTTACACGATGTTTCGGAAGCTGGACACGACCATCAAATACCTGGAACCGGTACCATCGATTTCAAGATGATCGCGGATTTTGTCCGCCCGGAGCATACTTTGGTCCTAGAGCTGAGTCCAAGGCTGACTACTGAAGATGTAATCGCTTCGCGCGATTATATATTAGGCGTGTTGGCTTGAAGCACCGCTTTAAGGTCTGCCGAAAATGTAGATTACTACGGTAGCCAGTGATTGGTAGTTTGATTAAGTAGCGCTCTCTCGGCAAACGTTGCATATGCAAACCATATCATTCTCGACCGACTTGTAGCGAAAATCACGCTTTGGGTCGCTGTGGTCACTCGCTCCACACTGCTCGCAAGTGTGTAGCGCTACGTTGTCTGCTTGACTGCGGTCGGATTCGTATTGGGCTCTTCGCTGGCGGCTCTTCATTGATTGTTTGAAACTATCCCTGAAAAAGAGTACATATCCAAGAAAGGGTGCTGCAAAAGCTAGGCGATGACCTATGGTCGGCATGGCTAAAAACGCGATAACGCCGAATGCTAGTAGGATCCATGCCATCCACTTCACCTTCATCGGGATGACGAACATGACTAGAAATTCAATATTTGGATTGAAGGTGGCGAAGGCAAAGAAGACGCAGAAATAGAGGAATCTTGGTGCCACGAAGATGGTTCCTGTTGGTGAAATGACTTGTCCTACGAAGGCGCCGGCGACAGCGAGAACAACGCAAGTGCGCAAATAAACATTGAGTCGGAAGGTGCCCCATTCCTCTTCTAGCGAGTTACTCATCATCAAAAGTATATACCAGAAAAAAGCGAGACAGAGCCCTCGGAATAGGGTCA
>CALBPO010000303.1 GCA_937899295.1 uncultured Opitutia bacterium | reverse complement strand
AGCCAACAACTATCAAATCAGCGCAAAATCCAATGGAAGTGACCGCACTCTGCCCTGTGGAGAGCTTACTTTAAGTCGAATCCCCGCTGAACAAATTGCTGAAGTCGAATAATCGTGTTTTAAATACTTCAATAAGCTTATACGCCTCGCGCTGGTCTGTATTGAGCCCCACAAAGACGTATCGTGCGATATAAAATCCTGCTTGGGCACGAACAAATCTTTGAGCTAAAATAAATTAGTCAATCAGCCGTATATCTACCAAGACGTCTTGTGCGATCTTCTCTAGATGATTACGAATTTCATCGCGGTCGCTCACTGAACTACACGCCAAACGGGCTTTCGCTTCAAAAAGTATACCTCCGCTATCAGGCGCGCTGTAAGCTCGGGTGCTGAGCTCTTCTACATTGACGGATACTTGCGCCAATGCCTTGAATACTTCGCGCACAATACCAGGATGGTCACTACCGACCACTTCGAGATCAAACTGGCGCAATGGCTCCATCTCAGAAGGAGCTAGTCCAGGGGCAATCATCACATCGAGGTCGCTGATTGCGCGTAGTGCCGATTCTAGATTCTGTTGCTGATTACCAGGCACCGTGACCTCCAACAAGCCGACGAAGCGCCCGGCTAGATGAGCCATTCGACAATGCTCCCAATTTCCACCATGCTCCGCAATCACATCTGCCAGTTTTTCGACTAAACCCGCGCGATCCTGCCCACTAATCGTTAAAACTAATACACCATCCATGGAGAACTGAATAGCGTATGAACATTAAAGAGCAAGATCACAAAGCTTAGCGGGCGCGAATGCACTAGCCGACTAGGTAGGGCGACAGTCTCAGCCATCGCCGCAGATAGCCAAGCACTTGAGCTAAGCCTCCTGCAAAAACTGAAACCCTATGGCATGTAGGTGCAGCAATAATCCGCCCCACCCTCAGGCACCTTGAGGCTGAACTTGGAATTGCCCTCTACCTCGAAGGCCTGTCCTTCGACATAAGTATTCCACTCATCGCTGTTGGCCAGTTTTACATTCATCGCACCGCCGAGGATTTCCATCCGCTCAGGAGCCTCCGTGCCGAACTCGTAATTACCTGCCTGCATAAAACCGAGGGTTTTCTTGGCGCCGTCAGCAAACTGCACCGTGCGGCTGGTGACTTGGCCGCCGAAATAGACATTGGCTTTTTTTATGATGGTAACGTTTTCGAATGTATCGGACATCCCCTTAGTTCTCTTAATCAGACACGCACTGTCGATCACAAATTAACGTTCCCGACATTTTAGAAAAAGGCGTATTAAGTAAGGCCTAATCATACCGCCGATCCCTCAATCCACATCTTTCACGCAACGAAAGCCAGTATGGTGTGAGGGCGAGTCGTTTTCCTGCGCTTGCCGTGAACCGGGTTGGTAACCACTGCACCAAACATCTGAACATAGAAAAGAACCGCCACGTGTAACGTAAGTTGGCAACCGCTGGCGCAGTCGACCCAGGCTATCGGTATCGGGACCGGTCGGATTAATGGCTCCATCCATTCGCAGCGTGTAGGCTTTTGGGTGGTAGCGGTCGGCGACGATCTCCCAAACATTCCCCGCCATATCGTAGAGACCAAATGCATTGGATGGAAAACTCTTAACGGGGGCGGTAGCAGCAAAACCATCCTCCATAGTGTTCTCATAAGGCCAAACGCCCTGCCAGATGTTGGCCATCCAAACATCCTTTCCCAGCGGTGAGAAG
The DNA here is from genome assembly GCA_937899295.1 of uncultured Opitutia bacterium. Lineage (GTDB taxonomy): Bacteria > Verrucomicrobiota > Verrucomicrobiia > Opitutales > Coraliomargaritaceae > Thalassobacterium. The sequence goes on along the minus strand of CALBPO010000303.1, from coordinate 317 downwards.
ACATCGCCCCAAGCAAATGGCTGCCGCTCTAAACCACCACGTGCGGCACGCTCCCATTCGGCCTCGGTCGGCAGGCGCTTACCCGCCCAAGTAGCATACTCGGTGGCATCTTCGTGCGTCACATTCACCACAGGGTGATCGAGTCGGTCTTGCCAACTGGAACCCACGCCATCGGGCGCACGCCAAGTCGCTGCAGCCTCGATCCGCCACCACTGTGTGATGTCATTCTTGGAGCGCAGCTCTTTCTCCGGCAGCTTGAAAATAATTGAACCAGCCGTCTGTCCTAGGAGCTGCGAAGAATCTTTAATACGCTGAAT
>CALBPO010000302.1 GCA_937899295.1 uncultured Opitutia bacterium | reverse complement strand
GCCGCATACTTCTCTTCAAACGCGACCGCGGTTACTGGCTACTGACGCTAGGAATCACCATCGGCTTTCCCTTGTTGGTGACGATCTTTGCTTGGGACGGCATCCCGCAGCTACGCGGACTGGCAATGGAGTCAGGCAGCGGGGCAGTCGAGCAGATTGAGGCGGGTATTCGTTACCGAGTCGATGCTTTGGAAATGGCTTCTTTAGTCACTGGCTTGATACTCTTTCAGGTAATTTTGCTTACCCTCATGGGAAGTAACAACGGTGCACGCGAGATCGCAGCCGAGCGTCAAATCTTTGAAAAAGAGCGCTTCGCTGGGCTCAGCACCTTATCCTACGCGTCGAGCAAGCTTATCTTCGCTTCACTCATTGCAGTGGTGCAGGGTATTTGGATGATGGGCTTTGTGAAATATATCTGTGAGTTCCCTGGAGCATCCTTACCTCAAGCCTGCGTCCTCGTGTTGAGCTGTGTCTCAATGACTGCAGTCTGTCTTGGCTTTTCGGCTATCTTCAAATCGGCAGATAAAGCTTCGCTTCTCTCGGTCTATTTAGTTGGCTTTCAGTTGCCACTTTCGGGAATCGTGTTAGCCTTGCCTGAAGTCTTGGTCTGGATCTGCCGCCCTTTTATAAATGCCTACTGGGGCTGGGGCGGGTATTTCGGATCAATGCGTGATACGCGCCTCTACGATGCCTATCGAGTCGATTCCAATGAGTGGATCCCTACGACTGAATTGGCTGCTAGCGTGCTCCTGCTTCATTTTCTCGCTGGTTCAGTCATGGTCTTTTGGGGTTGCCAGCAAAAACGCTGGAATTAACTCTAGTGTAACTTTTATTATTACACTGCGATGCCATCCTTTATGCCTCTCATTCCATCACGCGAAGTGCCTGAGATTACTCAGGCCAGTCGAAACCAAGGGGAATGTGGGGCACGAGGCAAACTCGCTCGCTACGCCTTCCTGTTAAGTTTACTCGGAGGAATGTTTTTCTTCACTGCTTGTGGCGACCGCAAAAGTTCCGATCTCGAAGTGCTACCAGTCGATACTTACCTGCAAAAGCCCGGCGACTTCCTTGGGAACCGTTATATGCTCCGAGTGCAGATTAACGAGCAGCTTAAATGGGAAAAAGGTCTAGGCCGCGTCCTTGCAGTTGTTGTTGAGGGTAGTGTCGCCCGCTTACCTGTTTTCGTAGCAGAATCTGCTGGGGATAATTTACACGTCGGGCAGCGCTATGAGTTGCAGGCTATCATTGAAAAAGGAGGGCTCATTTATGTGGAAGCACTACAAAAGTATTAGTCTAGGACTCATTGCTCTCGCCTCTATTGCTTCGGCACAAGGCATACCCATTAGCGGCTTTCCGACTAGCAACGGAACTCCAATCCCACAACCTGCCCAGGCCAGCGCGTCTGCCCCCACTGGCGGCATGTTCGAGAGTAACACCTTCCTCGAAATGGCCAACCGCGTCTTCGACCCGAGCAGCGACTCGATGGACTTTGAGAACG
>CALBPO010000301.1 GCA_937899295.1 uncultured Opitutia bacterium | reverse complement strand
CAGGGCGTTTGTTCGAGTCTGTGGAGCGCATCAGCCAGTAGTTGGGGCTGGATACGTGTATCCGCATCAATAAAGATAAGGAAGCGACCGCTCGCTTTAGTTGCCCCCGCGTTGCGAGCTCGAGCTATCTGGTTGATCGGCTCTTGCACGACAAGATCGGCACCATGTGCTTGGGCCACGGTAGAAGTCGAGTCGGTCGAGTTGTTGTCTACGACAATGCACTCGCCCTCATGAGAAACAGCCTCCATCGCCGTACGAATCGACTCCAGCGTGCTTGGCAGTTCAGCTGCCTCATTGTAGGCAGGGATGATGATCGAGTCGGCGAGTGGCATGAATCAATCTTTCAACAACTGGACGGGGATGTGTACTTCAAAGCGCTTAAAAAAGCCCGGAATAAACGGACCATTCCAGAAGATGCCGCGAACCTTGCCCGTGGCTTCGTAAACTGGGTTTTTGAGCAACCACGCATTAAGTTTGGCCGATGCCTTGTTGAAGTTATGCTCACTGTAGCCGCCGCGAACGCCTAGACTAGCGACTAGGCGCTCTGGTAATTCGTGCACACTAACGGCATCGGTAGCATCCAGCACGTTGTGACTTACTTCGGCGCCGATATAGAAATACATTACGCCAGGATTGATCTCTGCCTCAACGGGTGTCGTCATCGCGATATCGCGCGAAGAAATGTAACGAAAAAGCGGACGGAAAAGGTGGTTGTTGTCCTCAAAGTAAGCGGCGTCTGTCTGGCACGCGATGAGTCGAGCTGCGGGCAAAGCCTTGATCTCAAATTCACCCACATTGGTTTTAGCAAAGGCTTGTTCGTAGGCAGAACTCATGATTGGGATCAAGGCGAGACAGAGGTAGAAAGTAAAATTTAGCACTTTTAATTATCTCGGATCAGGAAGAATACTTACAACTCAGGCAGGTACACTTAATCTGGAATAATCCTTTCAATACTGCTATCCATTCTCTGTACATGTTGAATCTGACGACACGATTATTAATTTTTCTGCAATTTTTACTCCCCACCCTTGCGTTTGCTAAGCTGGTGCAAACCGACCACGCGACGGTCGAGCTGATCTCTGAGTACGATGCCATCGTGCCGGGGAAGAGCTTCGATCTCGCGGTGCGTTTCGATCTCGAGGAGGGTTGGCACATTTATTGGGAAAATCCAGGCGACAGTGGTCTAGCTACGGCAATTGATTGGGCTCTGCCTGAGAGCATCGAGGCTGGCGAAATACAATGGCCAGCGCCAGAGCGAATCTTCCTGGGCGGTCTGGTGAATTACGGCTACGCAGAGGAGGCGGTTTTCATCGTCACTTTCCAGGCCCCTAAAGATTTGAAACTGGGCTCTGAGTTGGCCATCACCGCCGATCTCTTTTGGCTAGTTTGTAAAGAAACCTGCCTTCCAGGAGAGGCTACGCTCGATCTAGTGCTGCCTGTCGCGCCCAAAGCGGAACCAAGCGCTGAAGCGACTGCTTTCGCCGAGGCGCGGAATCGCCAGGCGCGAGTCGCGCAGCCTTGGGCGACTACTGCATATCTCGAAGGGGAGGCACTTGTCGTGGTGATTGAGGGGGAGGCGCTACCGGCAGATTTATATCTTTATGTCGATACGGAGGGCCTCGTCGATCCCAGTGCGGAGCAGTTGCGGAGCAGCCCAGCGCCAAACCGAGCGGAGCTACGCCTCGCCCTAAATGCGCCGTTTTTTGAGAATCAGCCATTGGCCATTTCGGGGGTGCTTCAATCGGGCACTGACTCTTGGGAATTTAATGCGGAAATCGTTGACACGCCGTTAGCATTTGCTCCGGCCCTGACTGAACTTGAGCTTGTCGGCTTTGAACAGCGCTTGCTTGCCCTTGGACTGCCTGGAATTTTAGCCTTAGCCTTTCTTGGCGGCTTAATTTTAAATATCATGCCCTGCGTCTTGCCCGTGCTTTCGCTTAAAGTGTTTTCGCTTTTGAAGCATGCGGGGCAGGCACGGGGCGATGCGCTGCGGCACGGTTTGGCCTACACCGCTGGCGTGGTGCTCAGCTTTATTGCCCTGGCAGCTGTACTCTTTGCACTACGTGCCTTAGGTGAACGTGTTGGCTGGGGCTTCCAGTTACAGAGCCCTGGTTTCGTGGTGGTGCTATCGGCGGTATTTTTCTTATTCGGCCTCAATTTAATGGGGGTCTTTGAACTGGGAGCTCGCCTCGTCGGTGCCGATAATAAAGTTGCAAGGCGCAAAGATGTGCTGGGCTCTTTCGGGATGGGTGTACTTGCGGCGGTGGTCGGAGCGCCGTGTATGGGGCCGCTTGTCGCGGGGGTTAGCGGGCTAGCGGTGCAGGCCAATATAACGACCGGGCTTCTCACCTTTGGCATGATGGGGCTGGGGCTGGCCTCACCTTTCTTTGTGCTGTCGGTCTTTCCAAAGCTAGTCTCGTTCTTACCAAAGCCCGGTCTTTGGATGGAGTCATTTAAGCAAGGTATGGGTTTTTTGTTGATGGCTGCGCTTGTCTTTCTCGCGTTAGTTCTCGGGCGGCAAGGTGGCGTCGACGCGATCTTTATTCTGCTTGTCGTCATACTGTTGAGTAGCATCGCAGCGTGGGTTTTTGGACGATGGGGTGCTGCTTCCCGTTCAATGCGCTCGCAATGGATCGCTCGCTTGCTGGCTCTTCTTTTAATTGGAGTCTCTCAGTTTTATGGTGTCCGTTCGATCAAGGAGGTTTATCTTGATTATGGAAATCAGGAATCCATTGCAGACAGTTCTGGGCAGTGGGGCGCATGGTCTTCCGAAAGGGTGGACGAACTCTTGGGCGAAGGTCGCCCCGTCTTTGTTGATTTTACAGCGACCTGGTGTTTGATTTGTCAGGTGAATAAGAAGGTCGCGCTCCGCACCGCTACGACGGAGTCGATTTTTACTAAAAGAGGCATCGTCGCATTGGAGGCTGACTGGACACGTTACGACTCAGGCATCACTGATGCGCTCGAGAACTTTGGGCGCTCCGGCGTGCCCCTCTACTTATTATACACTCCTGACGGCGAAGTGACCATTCTGCCGCAGAGTTTGACCAATGATATAGTTCGTCAGGCGGTGGAAAAGGCATTGCCCTAGCGTGTGAGCTTGATCGAGAGGAGCGTCCAATGTTTTGCGTAAGTTCAGGCGCTAGCTTATCGTGGCCTTGGTTCTTTAGGCGGAATTAGATTTGCAATGCACTTAGACTAGGCTGAAAAGAGGTCATGTTTTACGATGAGGTAAAAGTCAGTTTTAAGGCAGGTAAGGGAGGCGATGGCTGTTTCAGCTTCCGCCGTGCCAAGTATGAGCCTAAGGGTGGACCCGATGGTGGTGACGGCGGTCTGGGTGGTAATGTTTATATAGTAGGCGACACTAATGTCGCCGATTTGACCGACTTCCACTTTAAGCCTGGCTGGAAAGCTAAAAATGGTGAACCGGGACGCGGTAGCGACCAACACGGCGCCAAGGGTGAGCACATTACTCTGCGCTTACCTGTCGGAACTATCGTCGTGGACCGCGACTCGGGCGACCCCATCGCTGAAGTGCTTCAGCACGGTGACGAAGTATTGCTGCTCGAAGGCGGCGTGGGAGGCAAGGGGAACGCGCAATTTAAATCCTCGACCAATCAAGCTCCCAGGCAATTCACACTTGGAAAGCCTGGCGAGGAGGGTGACTTTCGCCTCATTATTAAGACAATCGCCGATGTTGGCCTGATCGGTTTCCCCAACGCGGGTAAATCTACTTTGCTCAACATGATAACAAATGCGCACCCCAAGACCGGCGCGTATCCTTTTACCACGATTTTCCCCACTGTTGGGGTGCTGGAATTTCCCGAGCAGTTTGAACGTATCACCGTGGCTGACATCCCTGGTTTAATCGAAGGTGCGAGTGAAAATCGAGGTCTCGGTCACCGCTTCCTCAAGCACGTTGAGCGTTGTAAAGTGCTTATCATCATGATCGACATGGAAGGTACTGATGGGCGCGATCCACTCGGCGACTACCGCGTGCTCAAGAGCGAGCTGAAGCTTTACATGCCTGGCCTTGTGCGTAAGCCCGAATTGATTTGCGCCAATAAAATGGATGAGCCGAACGCAGCCGAAAACCTTAAGGCCTTTCAGAAGAAGGTTAAAGACAAGGTCTACCCTATTTCTTGTGTATCTGATGAGGGCTTCGAAGCCATCAAAGAGGCGATGCTAGTCGAGGTGCTCAGAGTTCGAGAAGCCGAAGTAGAGGTCTAGGCGAGTCATAGCTCGAAAAGAGTTGAGGCAAATAATAGAGAACGATTCATTAGCCGCATGATAGACCTTGATGAAGTCGCTTTTCAGCAACGACCCGAGCTGAAGAGCCACTTGGCCTACGAGAGTTTTATTTCGCTCGCGAGCCGCCCGCGTCAAGAGCTGATAGTCGACCGCGGCTTGCAAGGTCGCCCGATGAAAAGCGGGTTCTTGCTCGCCGTTTCCTTTATGCTATCGCGGCGCTTGACTGATTGGACGTCGAAGACCCGTGTCGGTATTTTGTTTCCACCTGGTTTGGGTGCTTATATTGCTAATCTAGCGGTTGTGCTCGCGGGTAAAGTCCCGGTAAATTTGAATTTTACCTTGGGCCCTTCCAGTGCGGCAACTTGCCTGCAAAAAGCAGATGTCGATTGTTTGCTCACAAGCGAGCGGGTGCAGCATAAGATCCCTCATTTCCCGTGGCCAGAGAGTGGCATCATTGACCTCGTCGAAGAGATGAAATCGATGCCCAAGGCTAAAGCACTTGCGCTGCTTAGTTGGATCCATCTGTGCCCCGCAAAACTGCTCGCAAAGATCCTCAAGATTCCCGCCGAGGGCGGTGAGCTTGAGGCTGGTTTGCTCTTTACCAGTGGCAGTTCTGGCGAGCCTAAGGGCGTCGTACTGACACATCGAAACATTCTGGGCAATTGCTTACAGATCGATGCCACAGGGCTCTTACCCGACTCGGAAAAAGTCATAGCGAACCTCCCTATTTTTCACAGTTTTGGTTTCACCGTGACACTTTGGTACCCACTCTTGCGTGGCTGTAGCGTGGTTACACTGCCTAATCCGCTCGAAGTGAAAAAAGTCGCTGAAGCGATCAAGGCCGAGTCGGCTACTATTCTCATTGGGACACCGACATTCCTTAAACCCTACATGAAGCACATTGATCCCGAGCAGTTGGCCTCGCTTAAATATGTAGTTGCGGGTGCAGAGAAAACTCCTGAAGGCTTTGCCGACGCGTGGGAAGCGCGCTTTGGAAGTGTATACCTGGAAGGCTATGGTCTGACGGAAACCTCACCCGTGGTTAGTATAAACACGCCTTCGATACCAGATGGCGTAAACTACCCAGGTAATTCGACGGAAGGCAGTCGCCGGGGCTCTGTTGGCCGGATGATGCCTGGGCATGCCGCACGTATTTTAGATCCGAATACGATGAAAGATATCGAAGTAACCACGCTTGGCCTATTGATGTTAAAGGGGCCGAACATTTTTAGAGCTTATCTCGGCGAGCCAAAAAGAACCGCAGAAGTGAAGCAGGGCGAATGGTTTATCACTGGCGATCTTGCACGGTTTGATGAAGATGGATTTTTATTTATCGAAGGGCGACTTTCGCGTTTTTCCAAGATCGCTGGAGAAATGGTGCCGCACGGCACGGTAGAAGACGCCTTGATCAAGGCCTATAATTTATTTGATGAGGAACAGCCCATGATCGCGGTGGCCGGCCGACCCGATAAAGCAAAGGGCGAGGCCCTAGTGCTCTTGGCCGCAATGGACTTGGAGCTCGAGGATGTTCGAGAGAAACTGAATGGCGCAGGGCTAGCGAACTTGTGGATACCTAAAGAGATCAAGCGGGTGGAAGTCATTCCGACGCTGGCAACGGGTAAACTTGATCTTCGTCAGATTCAGGTTTTGGCCTCAGAGTCTTGACACTCACAGGCCCTGCGTAGGCGGGTTTGTAAGTGGGTGCGGCGGATTTGTTGTTTGTTGTTTTTAATCGCCATCGCGTAGGCGTCGAGTGAACCAACGATGTAGACTTTACGCCGTGCGCGGGTGATGCCCGTGTAGACGAGGTTACGCTGGAGTAGCAGAAAGTGTTGCTTGAGAAGTGGGATGATGGCGACTGGGTATTCACTGCCCTGACTCTTATGTATGGAGATGGCGTATGCAT
>CALBPO010000300.1 GCA_937899295.1 uncultured Opitutia bacterium | reverse complement strand
CTCCACGACCAACATGAAAACGTCAGTGTGAGCCATTTTCGGATTTGCCTTTAACGATAAAGTCGTATCAAACTCATATGACAGAAAATCCCCTTCGTGTATGTCTTCATAAGGCCAATTGTTTAACAGTTAATTCTTTTTGTACTCGATGCCAGCGGGTCTAGGGTCAGTGGCTGGTTGGCTGTTTGAAGTGCTCAAGCTGGCCAAGGATCAAGCATCTCGAGTCAGTATGCAGCAAGCGGGACTCGAATGGCACAAGCGTAATAGCGGTAGTAGCCAGCGGATTGCTGAGCAGATACTAAAGAATCTTTAGAGCACTGATGGCAATCAGTGTTTTCGAACCCTATTTGTTATTGGCGGGCCTAGGAGTTGGGGGCGACTTGAGCTTACTCGCTTCTATATTCCAGCGCGAAGCAATGACGGGCTCATTTTGGGCATCTGCAATGCGTGCGCCACCTTGAAAAAGTGCGATTTTCAACTGCTTATCTAGGTCGCGCTCCTCAAGTAATTTTTTATAAATATTAAAGGCCATCTCGCCCTCACCACGCTTGTAGAGGAAGTTGGCGATTTTCTGTACGAGAACAAAATCGTCTGGCGAGAAACTGGTTATGAAGCGGATAATCTTCAAAACTTCGACAGCTTCGCGGTCCCTAGCTTCGCTGGTGTAAAGCTGAGCGAGTCGATAGGCCAAGGCAAGTGAAGGTTGTGATATGAACTCAGATCGGGCATAAGCGATCGCCGGCTCGCTACCCTCCTCCACCAGCATACGATTGATTTCACGGATACTAGCGTAGGCGGTGAAGGTCGAACCTTCGGAAGATTTCAATTGTTCAGCTAGACTCACTTTGAAGGGACGATAGAGCGGATCACCGATCGCCACGCTTTGCCAGCTAAGTGATGGCGTACTGAGGGCAACAGCTTCGCCAAAGCTACCCCCGCTCATGAGGTGAGCTAGCAAGACTTGCGGGCGGTGCGTGTGTTCGAGGTAAGGTTCGTAGACATTACCTACAGTCGCGCAATAGCCTTGGGCAATGAACGCACCTAGCCAAGTCTTGGTGCTGCGCACAGAGGTCCCCGAGAAGCTGTGCAGATGAAAGCCGATAGCACCGGGCGGCACCGGCCAGCGTGGCGAGCGCCACTGCGCCTGAGCATGCGGGCGATACCAGCCCATGTAGATCGCAGGCGCGTCGAGTCGATCGCGGTGATTCATGGCGCGTTTGCTCGTCTCGTAGTCAATATCAAAAAATGCCGCTTCGGCAATGTCACCAGCCGCGCGGATCCACTCGTCGCCCTTTGCATGTGGACCACCTGTATCAATGTAGGCTCGTCCCATGAGCCCGATTTCTTCGGCTCTAAGGGTGCGGTCGATTAGATTCATCACATTTGCCTTGGTCGGTCCGTCCAAACGGGTAACACGAAGCAAACGATTCGCATCGGTCGACGAGATACTACTTTTTTCAAAGTATGGATTTGGTACTAGCGCCGTCATCGAGGTTCGAGGGGGTGCGAGAAGGAGCGCGATTTCTCCATCGACCGAGCCGTTGTTAACCCGAAACTGCATGGGTAAATTTGCGCTGCTTTCCTCAATCAGCAAGGGATCGTTCGTAATCCGCAGAGGCACGCCTTTAATCAAAACGACAAATGGAATGCTATGGATCGAAACGGAAAGGCGCTCGCGTCCATAGACGTCTTTTGAACCAGCTTTAACACCTTTAACCCATTCATTTTCAAGCAAAGCATTGAGTAGTGGATTGGCTACGGTATTCACATACTCTGCGATGCTAATAGTCTCTTTGATAGGCGCACTGAGATGCACTATGCGTGACTCGGGAATGCCGCGCTGACGGGCGTAGTGTTGACCTATGGATAGAGAGTCGGGATCGTTACGATTGACGACGATGACCATCTCTTCGGCCAATGCTGCATTGCTCTGCGCGGGCAGGCTAATGGCGAAGCTGGGGAGTAAAAGCGCATACACCGCAGCGGTCAGGCAAACTGACCACCCTTCCTTTATGAAGGAGCAGAGTTTTATGAAATTTCTATTAAAATTGAACATACACTACGGGATCCGTTGTAGGCGTTTATGATATTGGATAATGCCGTCGTAGAGGCTTTGGGCAAGCGATTGTCGAAAGGTAGCGGAACGCACCTTTTGTGCTGTCTCAGGATTAGAAACGAATCCGAGTTCGAGAAGCACCCCAGGGCAGTGCAGATGTTTAAGCACTAGAAAACGAGCCCGCTTGAGTCCGCGATCGGTACCGCCCATAGCTTGCACCAGTGAGCGCTGTACATGGTAACCCAGCAGGGTATTCCACGGATCTTGATCATTGCCATCGTAACGACGACTATCGCCACGCCCAGGCTCAGAATATTTCGAAGAGGCCTGATACTGTGGCGTGAGTGCAAAAGTTTCATAGCCCTCCGCGGTGGTTCGCGCGGCAGCGTTAAAGTGGATACTAATGAAGAGATCGCCCTTTGCCCGATTAGCAATCTGCGGCCGGCGTTCGAGTGGTATAAAGACGTCGCGCTCCCGAGTCATGATGACCTCGTAGCCTCTGCGTTCTAACATAGATTTGAGGCGTTGGGACACATCGAGCGTGAGGTTCTTTTCGTGAAGCCGGTAAGCATCGTTCTTTGCGCCGCTATCATTGCCTCCATGCCCTGCGTCAATGACGATACGTCGGAGCGCAGGCTTTTCAGGAAATGCCTGCGGCGTGAGGATGGGCTGAAGGACGTGTTGATAGTCTGCCTTAGCCATGTAAAGCCGACTACTCGATTCGAGCGTTGGAAAACCTAGGTATATAGGTATGCGATTTAAATAAAGAAGGCGCTTGCCCTTACCGATATCGATATTTGTCCACTGGCTACGGAGGCGAAAGGTCTTATGGCCACTCAACCAATACGCCTTCATTCCGAGCCCGCCTCCAACGGTCGCTAGATCAATATAGGTACGCCCCTCGTGCTGAATTTCCACACGCTGAGCGGTAGTGATTGATGGAGTGATTGTCAGAAGGCACCCAATGAGCAACTGTCTATTAAATCCAAATAAACATCTTTGGTCTCGTAATACAGATCGCGGACCAGCGAGATTACGTCCCTCAATTTTATCAGGCCCTAAAAGAAAATAAAAGGGCAAGCTCCCGTGAGACCACCACATTCGCAGTCGCGCTAGCAAACTATGCATGTAGGATAAATTGGATCGGATATGACTTCGCTGAAGTGACCCGACCCACATAACTCAAGCTCACAAACCCAGGATAGAGCTAGGACTGAGCCTCTTCCTTTTCCTGCTCTTCATGCTCCTCGATATCCTCTTCGTCGTGATCCTCATGATCCTCCATTTGATGATCGGGCTTGTTAAATTTCAACACGCGCTTCGCCTCAGGGAGAGGGGAAAGTAACTGGGTGACCTGACGGCCCACGAGTCTTGGGTCAGAATCTGCGGAAGCAACGCCTTCTAGTTCCTTCGCGGCCAGTTTCACACGCTCAAAACCAAGTTGGCGGTGCTCGTTTTCGCGACCCCTGAATTGAAGGGTCAATTTCACCTTATTACCATGGTCGAGAAAACCTTCAGCACGACGCAGTTTAGTCACAAAGTCGTGTTCACCAATACCGACGCGGAATTTGACTTCCTTCAACTTGGTGCTGGCCTGCTTCGTCTCTTTAGCCTTCTTGCTCTCTTCGTAAAGAAACTTACCAAAGTCGAGGATACGGCAGACAGGTGGACGCGCTGAGGGAGACACTTCAATCAAATCAAGCCCTACCTTTTTCGCTAGTTCGAGCGCCTTGCGAGGCGCCATCACACCGAGGTTAGTTCCCTCGGGGCCTATCACGCGGACTTCTGTTGCGCGGATGCGATCATTTCTTCTAAGGCCTTTAGGGCCACGGTTACGGTTCTGGTATTTGCCGCGAGAGTTCGGGTATTTTGGCATGAATGAGTTGTGAATAATTTCTGCGAAGCTTCCACGATTAAGCCATCGCTAGTGTGTTTCAACCCTAAATACTAAAGCTTTCGCCGCAACTGCAGCTCGACTTGGCGTTTGGGTTGCTAAACTTGAAGCCACCTCCCACCATTTTATCCGAATAGTCAAGCTGTGTGCCACGCAGGTAAAGCGCGCTCTTAGTATCGACAAGGATCTGGGCACCCGACGAGCGAACTAAGATGTCACCCCGCTTCGGATCACCGACAAACTTCATTTTGTAGCTAAGACCATTACACCCGCCACCAGTAATTTTGACCCGCAAGTAATCTCCTTTTTGCTCACGCTCAATAAGCGAGGATAGCTTCGTGCCCGCAGTAGCTGAGACCAAAACCAAATTTTCATTACCTAAGCGCACGCCTTCGGGTGCTTCGAGAGTATTAGCCATTGCAATTAGAGCGGTATCTAAAACAGAGAGCGCGTCAAGCCGAGGTGTCTTGAATTGTTAACTCGCGCGCCAATTTGAGTGCGGCGGCAAGGCTTGCAGGATTGGCTTTTCCCTGGCCCGCTAGATCAAATGCGGTGCCATGATCTGGACTGGTGCGCACGTAGGGTAAGCCGAGCGTGAGATTCACGGCGGAGTCGAACTCGAGCGTCTTGACTGCTGCGAGCGCTTGATCGTGATAGGCTGCCACCACAACATCGACGTCGCCTTGGCGTTGACGATGAAAGACGGTACCACCTGGCAAACATCGAGACCGACC
>CALBPO010000299.1 GCA_937899295.1 uncultured Opitutia bacterium | reverse complement strand
TGTCAGGAAAGGGTATCCTGTGCGGCCTACATTCGGGTCAGATCCATGATGGGAGACGTAAAGAATATTACTCTCAGCGCAAAGTGCATTACATAGAAACAGGCTGATAGATACTGCAAGTGCTAGATTTTTCATGTGACTCATGGCATTTGATATAGTTGAATTAAAATTTAATAATCTTATTTAATTTACTCAGTCTAGGTTAAATTCGGTTCATTTAATCGGATGACTATAATGTCCATTAATTGGTATGTTATATCCATGATAATGGGCGCAACGAATTAGGATATAATGACCTATGATCACTCGTGGGTTCACAATGAAAAAGCCACTCAGCGCAACCTATACCTAAAAATTAGTTAACATCAGGAACCAATATCGAGCTTTTGAAAATCGACTAATCCTCGAGTGTTACTTCGACTACAAATCCTAGGCCATCTGCCATAAAAGCGGGAAGTTGAACCTCCACACCCAAATCGGTTTTCTTCCAGTCTAGGTATATGACCTGTCCCAACATTCGAATCTTATCAATTGATTCGTTAGATAAGGATTTGATCAATATACTCCTGCCCTCTGGCCGTGCTAGCGCAATAGCGTATACCTTATTTTCTTTTTGTGTGAACCAGAAATCATCACTGCCAAAATTAAAGTCGAGCTTGGCTTTTTTTCGGTGCTCAGTGCCACCCATTTTAAGCTCAGAATTACCCTCGTGATCGATATGCCAAGGTTTGGTGCCATAGATTGCGGCACCGTTTACCTTGAGCCATTTGCCAACTTTGCGCAGATTTGCAACGGCTTCTGGTGGCATGACACCGCGTCCATCGGGACCAACATTAAGTAATAAATTACCCCCCTTACTTACATTTGCGACTAGCCAATAGAGGATTTCGATAGGTTTTTTCCAATCGTCATCGTAAGATTTGTAGCCCCATGAATTGTTCGTCGTCGCGACGCACTCCCATGCATCTTTATTAATCTGATCAGGTATCACATTATCTCCTGGTATACCAAAATCGCCAAAATGATTTCCGATCCGTTGATTGACTAAAATCTCAGGGTCGGCGTCGTAAATAGTCTGGTAAAATGCGAAGCTGTGACGCGCTGGTATGTAAATAGGGGTATCTAACCATATCTCACATAGCTTATAGTTGTCCACGAGTTCCTGGACCTGGGGCAAAGCTTTGTTTATGATGTAATCATCGAATTTAACTGGTGCGGGATCAAAATAGTTAGCAAAGACCTTCTTCTCGGGCTTTTCGGGACCGTAGTCCTTGATTCCTGCGTCGCCACCGTCTTTCCAATCGATGGAGTGCGAGTAATACACCCCGAAGGCAATCCCAGCCTTTTCGCAGGCTTGCTCGAGTTCCCTAATAATGTCACGCCCAAAGGGACTCCCATCGACTACATTAAAGTCACTGACATCTGAATCGAAAAGTGCAAATCCATCGTGGTGCTTTGAGGTGATGACCATGTATTTCATCCCAGCTGCTTTGGCGACTTCAACCCATTCCTCAGCATTAAAGCGAGTTGGATTAAAACTGTCGGCAAGCTTAGCATATTCAGCTCGTGGTATTTCTTTGCGGCGCATTACCCACTCTGCGACGCGAGGGCCCGTGCCACCCTCTTCCATTTTTTTGCCCTTGTAGACCCCACCAAGTTGCGAGTAGAGGCCCCAATGGATGAACATGCCGTACTTTTGTTGGTTAAAACTTTCATGGCCGCGCATCTTAGCCGGTGAAGATGCCATTGGCTGCCATTTAGCTTCAAGTTCCAGCATTTCTGGAGATCCCGGAACGCCCGAACCCCATGGTCCGGTTGCAGTTACGCTAAGCTGTGAGGCAAGTATCAGGGGCAAAAGGAGAAATCTAATCTTCATAGCAGTCAGGTTTTTGGGTAATTTACACTTTTCACCAGTGTTGGGGAATGAACAATACAGGGCCTTAGCTAGACACACGGCAAGACCTTAATCATTTCCAAGCGTATGCGATGGAAGCATTGAGCTTGGTCGAAGCTCGAACAGTGTTATCAAAGCGCTGCATAACATACAGATGTAATGGAGCCGAAGAACGGAATCGAACCGTCGACCTATTCATTACGAATGAATTGCTCTACCAACTGAGCTACTTCGGCATCCTAGCTCACAAATCGGTAAATAAATCCCGAAAAATGGGAAGCCATTTTTTAGAGGCATCTTTGGCCGCCCTTAAGCGCACCCAAACTCAGCGGAGCACTTTAAACGCTTCGCGTAACTTTACTTCGTCTTTGATGCCAGGCGTACTTTCGACTCCGCTGTTAATGTCGAGGTGGTCGGCTGCTGTGGACGCGAGGGCTTCGAGAAAGTTCGATGGCGAAAGTCCGCCCGCGAGTATCCAGTTTGTTTGAGGATACCTTTCCTTGAGTGCATTGAATCGCGCCCAGTCCCCTACTTTGCCTGTGCCCCCAAATTGGTCATTAACGAAGGTATCGATTAAAATCGTGTCAGCATAATCGAGGATGACTTCCGGGAAAGTGTCTTCAAATGCAAGGCGTGGCGCGAGCCATAGCTTCTCTTTGCCAACTATCTTTGAATATTCAGCCAACATGCTGTGTTCAAAATCGGCTCCAAAGTGGATTTGGAAATAATCGAAGCCTGCATCGGAGTAGCTTTTCAAGTCTTCCAGACTCGTTGCCACATCGACAGCGGCGCGTTGCCCAATTGGCACAGCTGCTGCGAGTTCAATGGCGCGATCTAGCGAGACAGCGCGAGGCGACTGCGGATAGAGAATAATGCCAAAATAATCTGCCCCAAGTGAGAGCGTCAATTTGACATCCTCTTCTCGAGTCAGGCCACATACTTTTATTTTGGGCAGGGTTCGCATGAAATTATGATTAGGTAGTTTGAGATTGCTTGCAATTTATTTGATTCAAACTCGTTTGAGGCATAGTTTAAAAGAGCATGACCGAATTCAAGCCGATCAGCGAGCCATCTCGCATTCTTTTCTACGATGGTGACTGTGGTTTATGCGCGCAGAGCGTTCGTTTCTTCTTAGGGATAGATCGGCATAAGCGCTTAAGCTTCGCTCCGCTACAAGGCGAGACTGCCCAGGGCTATTTGCCTGCGAATCTACGGGACGCCCAATCTCTTTCGACTGTCGTCTACCGTTGTAGCGATTCGGACGGGCAGTCGCTCTTCTTGCGCTCCGAGGCAGTCGCTCGTGCGCTGATCGATGTAGGCGGGGTGTGGGGCTTCTTAGGGTGGCTACTACGCCTCGTACCTACTTCCCTGCGCGATTGGGCCTACAATTTGATCGCCAAAAATCGGCTGAAATTCTTTCCGAATGGCGCCTGCGCTCTGCCCACGGAGCAAGCGCGGGAACGTTTGCTACCGTGAACGAAAACTCGCAGTTTGCTTCCTAGCGACCGATTTTGATCAGCTCGACGTCAAAAACCAGCGTGCCGGCGGGTGCCCCGCCTTGAGGGTTCTCGCCATAGGCAAGTTTAGCGGGAATCCAGAAACGGCGTTTCTCGCCTTCGACCATGAGCTGCACGCCTTCGGTCCAACCGGGGATGACTTGTCCAAGGCCAAAAGTGGCGGGTGCACCGCGCATGACCGAGCTGTCGAACATTTCGCCGTCAGTAGTCCAACCGCTGTAGTGCACGGTGACCGTGTCGGCCTTAGTCGGGTGGGTGCTGCCGGTGCCATCGGAAAGTCTACGCGAAGCGAGACCGCTCTCGCGGACTTCGGCGCTCGCTGGAATCGCGGCGACATCTTCGGGCACCTTGGGTGGCTCAGGTGCTTTTTCGATACCGAGCAACTCAACATCAAAAACTAGCAGGCCGCCGGGGCGACCGCCACCGGGGTTTTCGCCATAAGCGAGATCGGCAGGAATCCAGAAGCGACGCTTCTCCCCAACGACCATGAGCTGAAGACCTTCCGTCCAGCCCTTGATTACGCGATTGAGCGGGAAGCTAGTCGGCTCGCCACGCTCTACTGAGCTATCAAAGAGATTTCCATCGGTCGTCCAACCGCTGTAGTGCACCGTGACGGTGTCCGCAGCAGCGGGCGATTCGGTGCCAGTGCCCGCAGTGAGCACGCGGGAGGCAAGACCCGAAGCGGTGACCTCGGCATCGGATGGAACAGAATTTACGTCTTTTGGAGTTTCTAACATAGAATAGGTATCCTTTTCCGAGGCAATGGAGGTCAACTGAAAACCGCAGATGGATAGGATAAGTGTCAGGCAGGCTGTGATATGAGGGTGTAAATATTTCATGAGTATTTGATTCATCAATAAAAGATCTTCCATGGCTATGCTTGCCATTGATAAAGGCAAGTCATAGCGCATTTAGAATATTGCCAGCACGTGATGCGCACGATTACGTGTGCCAATGAAATTAGCACAAGGACAGATTTGGAAGACATCCCCCGAGGTGCATAGTTACGAGGGTATGTCGGTCTACCTGCGCATTGTCGATCTAGAGCGTCTCTCAGTAGGCTACAAAGAAATGCTCAAAGCCGACACTAAAGACGGCCATCACAAGAACGCCTCGAAGAAAGTCTTTTGTCGCTTAATTAAGGGCGCAGAACTGGTCAGCGAATGATGAAGGTCGAGCGTGGCGAAATTTTCAGTCGTGCACTGACGGGGCGTTGCCCTAACTGCGGGCAATTTGGTATGTTTAAGAACTGGTTCCGTCTCCACAAGCGCTGTCCCAATTGCGGGATGGAACTAGAAAAAGAGGAGTCTGGATTTTACTTTGGAACAACTTCGATCGGCTATGTGCTTTCGATCATTCTAGTCATTATTCCGGTCTGTATTTTGGTCGTGATGGACATGCTAAGTATGTGGGTCGGCGTGGGCAGCGGCATCGCTGGGTCCATCATGCTTGGCACCCTCGTCTATCCGCTCATCCTC
>CALBPO010000298.1 GCA_937899295.1 uncultured Opitutia bacterium | reverse complement strand
TTTCTTTCTTTGTGTTTTGTTGTGTAAGGTCGTGTCATAGATTTTTATGGATTCTGTCATAATGATCGCAAAATTGGAATGGCGGATGAAAGACAATGTCTAGCAGTGACGGGCGCAAACAAAAAGTCTGCTACTGTCAAAACCGTTGAGTATTTCTAGGAAAATCTCCAATCGGACAGTCAAATCCTATAATAAATTGGATGGCGAAGTGGCTGAAGATTTTGTAAAGAAAAAAGACGCTCCGTAGAAAACGAAACGTCCTTAAAAGTGGCAGGCTCACAGGGATTTGAACCCCGACTGACGGTACCAAAAACCGAAGTGCTACCATTACACCATGAGCCTAATGAAGATCGGGAGAGTAGAAAAGGAGACCCTCTCGTCAAGGATAGTATTTAATAATTTATCCCATATTGCTCGCAAAGATCTAGTAAAGTATTGGCGGCTTGATATTGACGCATCGCTCACTGATCCAGAATCTTTTTGTAGGAGACCATCCTAAGCAAAGGCCTCTAATTTAATGAATACGACTCTCATACTCATTCTCACTCCATTCATTACAGCTGGCATCGGCTGGCTAACGAATTGGGTGGCCATTCAAATGCTTTTCCATCCACGCAAATCGATTTGTGTATTCTTTTGGCATTGGCAAGGGCTCATTCCGCGACGGCAGAAGCAGTTGGCTGCAGAATCAGCGGAAATAATTGAGCGAGAGATTCTCCAGCAACACATGATTCTGCATGAAATAAAGAAAATAGAGCTCGGCCCTTACTTAGAAAATACCGCTAAAACAATTGTCTGGGAGAGAACTGGTCCCCAACTTCGCGCCATCCCCCTACTTGGTGGCTTTATTAACGACGGCACCCTTGCGAAATTCGAAGTCATTGCCGCAGCATCGATGAAGGAAGAAGCCGGTCCACTGATGGAAAAAGTGGCCACCCAATTTGAAGATTCGGTCAATTTAAAGCAAATGATTGAAGATAACATTGCTGCCTTTGATCTAGACCGCCTCGAGGCCATCGTCAAGCAAGTCGCCAGTCGTGAGTTTCGCACCATCGAACGCCTCGGTGCCCTCCTAGGTTTTGCCATAGGCTGCCTACAAGTTGCCCTCTTTTGGGTAGCTGGTTTCATACAATTTTAAATTATTCCCGTGAAGATAAGCCCCTACACATCCAAGTTGCTTTACTGCGATTCTCGATTCCAATCCCGTCGCCGCTCCTCTCGCGCGATTAATGTCGGTGGCATCTACATGGGCGGAGACAATCCGATCCGCATCCAATCGATGACGACGACGAAGACGCAAGATATTGATGCTACAGTCGCTCAAACCCTTGCACTGGCCGAGGCGGGATGTGAGATCGTTCGTATTACCGCGCCGAATAAGGCTGCTGCCACGGCTCTGGGAGAAATCTCCAAAAAAGTCCGCGCCGCGAAATGCGAAATACCTCTCGTCGCCGATATCCACTTCCTTCCATCTGCAGCGATGGAAGCGGCCAAGCACGTCGAGAAAATCCGAATCAATCCTGGTAATTACGCTGACAAGAAAAAATTCGCCATACTCGAATATAGCGATGCCGCTTACAACGAAGAATTAGAGCGCCTGCATGAAGCCTTTTCCCCCATCGTGCTTCGCTGTAAAGAACTAGGTCGCGCGATGCGAATCGGCACCAATCACGGCTCACTCTCAGACCGTATCATGAATCGCTACGGCGACAGTCCCTTAGGCATGGTCGAGTGCGCGCTTGAATTTATCCGTATTGCCGAGAGCCACAACTACCAAGAAATCTGCCTCTCTATGAAAGCCAGTAACCCAAAGGTCATGATCGAAGCCTACCGCTTGGCGGTGGCTCGTATGGATCAAGAAGGCATGAACTACCCCCTCCACCTTGGAGTGACCGAAGCTGGTGACGGCGAGGACGCCCGGGTTAAAAGTGCCATCGGCATAGGAACCCTACTCAACGATGGCCTCGGCGACACAATCCGTGTCTCCTTGACTGAGGACCCTATCTATGAGGTGCCCGTTGCTCGTGAGCTAGCGGATAAAGCAATGACCCTTTGGAAGCATCAGCTCGAAGTGCCTTTATCTGAGATCACGTACGATAGTATCAACCCTTTCGATTTCAACAAACGATCGACACGTGTTGTCCAGCTTAGTTCGAAATGCGCTATAGGAGGAGAGAACACTCCTGCCGTTATAGTCAAAACGCATCATGCGATCACTAACATGCAGGCGATTATTAAGGATGTTTGCGCGACTCAGATGAAGCTCAAAGAGATTAAAATAGAGGGCCTCCACATCGTCATTAATGCCGCCAATGATCTGGATCAATTCACCCTTCTTTACGAAGCCCTCAATACAGTTGTAGAATTCTTTGTCCTCGAGCTTGGGTGCGCAGTCGATGCATCCGAACTTGAAACTTTTGTTTGGCCAGAAAATGGCTTAGCGGGAATTACATTACTTCAGCATATTCCCAAAGAGGATGCCTATTATGCACCGGCATTCTTACAATTTTGCCGCGAAAAGAAATTTACCTGCGCCATCGATTGTACCGCCGTTGACCTGCGTGAAGAGATCGGTGCGCAACTCTCGCCCATGGGCACTGAGGGTCTCATTTTATGCAGTGGTATTACTTATGACGGTAGTATTAGTCATGGTAAGCACCCCATTGGTACTTATCGCGCACTTGCCGAGACCACCCGAAACTTTCTTCCCGATGTCCCCATCTGGATACGTAATACAGCTTGTAACACACTTGAGCCCAAAGACTACTTTTCTGACCGCCTACTTGAGGCTAGCATGCTAAGTGGCGCGATACTATGCGATGGAATCGGAGACCTTATTAGCGTAGAGACCGAGCCGCTGCTTGATAAGGCTACAAGTCTAGCTTATAAGGTATTGCAAGGTGCACGGGCACGCATTACAAAGACCGAATTTGTCGCTTGCCCTAGTTGCGGTCGGACTCTTTTCGACCTGCAGAGTGTCACTCAAAATATTAGAAGTCGTACAGATCATCTCAAAGGGGTGACCATCGCGATCATGGGTTGCATCGTCAACGGGCCCGGCGAGATGGCGGACGCCGACTTTGGTTATGGCGGAGGAGCTTCAGGTAAGACAAATCTTTATGTCCGTAAGCAGCCCGTCAAATTGAATATCCCGGAGGGTGAAGCGGTTGAGAGACTTCAGGATTTAATTCGTGAACACGGGCGCTGGGTAGATGCGCCAGAAGAAGTTGTGGAAGCCTAGGTCATGAATGCGGTAGATGCCCCGGCTCCCGAGACTCGAGCGAGGATTAAGAAAAAGTCTGATAAGCCTTGGCAGGTGGTCGTTTTAGATGATCCGGTGAATCTGATGGAGTATGTAAGTCGTGTCCTTACCAATATCTTTGGTTTCTCAAGGGAGAAAGCAGAGGAACTGATGATGGCCGTGCACCAAAAAGGTAGAGCCGTTGTTTGGAGTGGGAATCGTGAGAAAGCGGAAATGTATGTGAACCAACTCCACAGCGCTCAACTACACGCCACTCTTGATAAAGCAGAATGACAGTAGGACCAACAGTTGCTGGTGGATTAAAGCTTGTGCCTGAAACGGAGCACGATTGGATGCTTCTGATTGGGATCGCGGGGGATAGTGATTCTGATTTGGCGGGAAGGCTTGCTGGATTGATGGATGAGGACTCGATGTGGGACGAAATTGTGGCCCCTGAACTAGCCGAGGAGTTTTCAAAGCAGCGAATCACTGTAGTGAAGGAGGTGATGAGGGCTAAAGAAGAGGAAGATGAAATTCATATTCTGAAGGGTAGTGTTGATGTCTGGTATGGTGCCCTGAATCAGGCTCGGCTGGCTCTGGAAGACAAATACAGATTTGGGGCCCGTGAAGATGTAGATCCAAAAATGCTTGAAGATTCCTCGGCGCGTGCAGCTTACTTCCGAAACAACTTTTACAGCCACATTCAGGGCTTGTTGCTTCAATATGTAATGGGTGATTGAATAAATCGTCAGAGCACCTGCAGCTATTCTGGAGATCGCAGGTGCTTATTTATTCGCCGAAAAGAGCGCGAGCTTTGGCCAGGGCTTTAGCTGATGTGATCTCAGTCATGCATCGATGATCTAAGGGGCATTTGTTCAAGAGACAGCCGCTACAGGCAACGTGTTCATAAATAACTTGGTGAATTTTACCGAGAGGTCGTCGCCATTCGGGTTCGTTCGGGCCAAAGAAGACAAGTGAAGGCGTCCCTACGAAAGAGGCGAGGTGCGGGATGGAACTATCGCTTGCGATCAGCCCGTGGCAGGTCGCCAGGAAATTGATTAGCTCAGCGCCTTCGTATGAGCAGATGACCTTGCCGAGAGATTTTGCGAGAGCGATAGCGGGTTCTGGTCGGTCAGGGTGCGCAATGATCGCGAGATCAAATCTGCCAGAGAACTCTCTGGCTAATTCTGTGAAACGATCAATTAGCCACTCGGCAGCATCTCCAAAATCGGATCCAGGTGAGATCGCAAGAATTGGAAGGTCTGGTGCTTGAGGTCTTGTTGGAGGGGCGAAATAAACAGCATGGAAAGGGTCAAATCCCAATTTTTTAACAAAGTGGAGGTAGCTCTGGACGCGATGAACTACGGGTCCGGGCTTTTGGGTGATCTCTACAGATTGAGTGAGATGTCTGACTAGCTTTTTAATAGGGAAGCCAAGGCGATTCTTGACTCCAATTTTAGCAAATGCTTGCGCTGCGGAGCTATCCTCCCAAGCAATAGTAGACTCGATATTTAAATTAGCTTCTCTAATTAAATTAATGATCTTTCGGGCAGAATCAGAACGAGAATGCTCAACGACTCGGCTGACTTCGTCAACCTTACGCCATAATGGAGCTGTTTCATGGTTTGCCACCACTACAATCCG
>CALBPO010000297.1 GCA_937899295.1 uncultured Opitutia bacterium | reverse complement strand
CATATATTCATATTTCTTTATATATATATATATATATATATTAATATATATATATATATATATATATAGTTGTAAAGGCATGTATGAACTCTTTGTTTGTGTTTCGGTACCTAGTTCATTTTGAGCTCTCCAATATTAGTTTAGACACCAAAGTAAAGTAAGGAAATGGTAGCTATGGGGTTCCTATCTGTTCTGTCACTATCCTAAGCTTGAAGCTTGTGCGACTTACATGAAAATCCCTAAAGACCAACCCTTCTGGACCTCGGTGATCCTTCACCTAGTGGTCTTGCTGGCTTTGTTTCTAGTGACGATCGTCCAAGCATTTAAACCAAAGGAAAAGCCGCATGTCTTCGAGATGGTCGACCCGCCGAACGAGGTGAGTGAATCGAAGCAAGCGGCACCGCAACCGCCTGTGAAGAAAGCTCCACTTAAGTTACCGCCGGTGCCAAAAGTCAATACCCCCAAGCCGTCGGTGCCTACACCGCGCCCTAAAGAAAAGCCGCCGTCCAAGCCGCAGATTATAGATTACCGAGATTTCACCAAAGAGCACCCTAAGGATAAGCCCAAACCTCGCCCTGTTGCAGCACGTCCAGACATAAGTGTGCATCAGATCGACGTGCCCAAATTGATCATCCCTCGAACTTCCTCATCGACTATTCCTAGCCCGCAACTCTCGACCCGGCAGATGTCTGCGCTCGCTGACTACAGCTCTCGCCTACGCTCGCGCATCGACGCTGCGTGGGTGAAGCCCGCACAGCTGGCTGGCGTGCGCCTCTTCGCTGAAGTCGTCTTCGATGTGTCCTCTTCTGGGCGGATCGCCAATGTCAGACTACGCCGTGGCTCCGGCAACAAGGCCTTCGACCAATCTATTCTGACCGCCTTCCGCAATGCTTCCTCAGCAGGGCCAACTCCGACAGGTCAGCCGCATCAATTTAGCCTACCTTTCCGCATGGGGGAGTAGGGTCGCTACTTCTGACGATCGCTATGCTTGGTTCCTAAGCTATCAAATTCAAGTATGGCTGCCAATTACCCCTCCTTTACTAGCTCATTAAATTCACGGAACTGTGGATGCTCGGCGCTCCCAATTAGGCTGTAAAAAATCGTTTCGCTAGGTAGGACGTGTGCGTCCATGGAAAGTAATTGTTCCAGCACGGGGGCACGGTCTTCAAGGCGGCGTTCACTGATGCAGTCGCTCAATAGGGTGACGCCGATATCCGCGCCGAGGGCTTGGAGTGCAGTTTGATAGATACAGATAGAGGTTTCGATGCCTGCAAGGAGTAAGTGATCAATTTGGTTACTTTCTATCCATCGATGCAGGCCTTCGGCTTCGAATGCGGAGAAAGCGCTCTTGTCGAAAACGGGCGTATTGACATCCCAAGAACCACTTAAGACTTCGGTCGTCGCACCTAGTTTTTCGGGGACTTGCTCCGTTACAGCGACGGATACACCAAGTAGCTCGGCCGCCTTCAGGGCGAAAGTACTCCGTTTTAGCAATCGCTCCCGATCTGGAATCTCTTTAAGAAAGACGTCTTGAAAATCGATAAGCAAAAGCCCTAAGTGCTCGGATGGATTGGACATTTTAAGAAAAGTTTAAAGATGGTGAATTATTAAATGTAGATAGAATTAGCAAAGCATTATATACTATTTAGAATGGCTAAACTGTAGAAGAGCGAATGCTTATTAAAATTGGATCTGGCAGGTGCTTGCTATGCGCGTAGGCCTTGTGTGCACGGACTTGGATGAGGGATTTGTCTTCGATAATGTAGGCGGTGAGATGGCCTCCGTAGACGCATCCAGTATCGATCCCAATCGATCCTCTACGTTCAAACACTCTCGGGCGTGGGGTGTGACCGTAAACAACGAAGGGACTACCGCCCCAGGAGTCTACCCAAGGGGCGGCGTCGGGCGCGTCGGAGCGCTTGGCAGCGTTGCCTTTTTTGTCGATAACTTGGATGTTGGTGATTAGGTCGCTGCCTTGTATCTGCCATGGTTTATTTGGTAGGAACCCGCCATGTACGATCACTGTATCGATTTGCGCATCGTAGAGAAACTTCGGCATCGCCTCGAGATAGTTCCAGTCGTCTTTTGTCAGCTCTTTGAGGGTGACTTGGTCGTATTGATTGAGTAGGCTGGGCTTGTTTTCTTTTCGTGCAGTGAGCAGACGTAGCTCGTGATTTCCGATAATCGATTCCACCTGATATTCGCGTGCCAGTTGGATCACTCGATGGCTATCGGGACCACGATTCACCAAATCTCCGACTTGGATGACTCGGTCGTCGGGCTTCAGTTCTAGCTTTGTAAGCAGTTCTTCGAATTCGTCGGCACAGCCGTGGACGTCTCCGATGGCGATAGTTCTTGGCATAGTAATAGTGGTGAAAAACGCAGAGAGTTCAGCACTGTCGTTAAGCCGCAAGAAAAATTAGAAGGATAGTCATTATACTAGCCTTCAATTTTGACCAAGAGTTATAGTTGCCACAGGGCCCATGCCCCGCAGTCTTTCAGTTTATCTTTTCTGTAATTATGGAATGGCAAATTAAAACAATCGCACGTAATTCGACTCTCAGTGGCGAAGCCTTTAACCCGGGCGACCGAGTCGTCTGTCTTATTTTCAAAGGCGAAGAAGCGGGCGAGCTAGGCCGAGCCGACCTACGACCCGACGAAGTCGAAGCTTTTGGGCTTATGGACGAAGTCCTTGGACGCTGGGTACGCGTGGTTAAAGATCCCAACGATGAGATTACTGCCGTGAAGGAGACGATGGCCTCCGCAGAAGATTTTTTCTTTTCACTTTTTGAAAATGAATCACCCGATACCAAAGAAGAGTCTGACATGCTCAAGCGCCTCCTCTCCCTTATGCTGGAGCGCAAGCGAGTACTACGCGCCATCGGTGATCGTAGGTCCATCGGCGAGCAGAGCTATCGACATGTCAAAACTAAGCAGTTGATCCAAGTACCAATTGTGGATATATCTACCGAACTAATGCTCAAAATAGAAGATACTATTGGTGATATTATCCTTTAATTGTTGAACCAGACACGAACTATGCCACGTATTGCTCTATCTTTTCTCATACTTCTTTCCAGCCTTGGCTTTTTAGTTGCTTGTAAAAAAGGGAAACTCGAAAACCTCAGTGTGCCACGCCTCATGATCGAGACACGTGGTGTCAATTACGGCGCGCCCACGGGAGAGATAGTCACGCTCCCAGTCAGCAGGACGACGATCAGCATTCAAGGCGATCCCGTTGCGAACGAGTTTGATATTCTAAACGTAGAGATGGTCAAAGTCGATATGGGGGTGGCATTGTTAGTCCAGACAGGTGGTCAAGGTGCGCGTGATCTTTATCGAGCCTCCGTTTCTAATATGGGCAGCCGTATCGTTTTCATGGTCAACGGAAATGCAATCGGTGCTCGCCGCATTGATGGCGCCATACAAGATGGTAACTTCTATACATTTGTTGAAGTCGACGATGAGGAACTCGGTCAGCTTGTGCTCGATATCAAGGAGACCATCGTAGATCTGCAGAAAGATAAGTAGGCGCAAAGAATCCACTATTCCCTTGGATTACGGAAAATGAAGATACCGAGATTCTTTCACCTACTTCCCTTTCTGTTCGTGCCAGTTCTAGTTGAGGCTAGTCTAATCTGGCCGACACCGAACCCCGCTTTCCAAAACGGCAAACCGATCGAGGCTTATGTCCAAGCTACTGTATCTGGTCGTGTTGAGTCTGGTTTATTCGGTTGTGTGCGTAATGGTGGTAGTCGTTTCCACGAAGGGCTCGACTTGTATCCGATTAAGCGGGACGGTCGCGGCGAGGCCGTTGATCCTGTCTATGCCGTGCTACCCGGTCGAGTTGTTCATGCTAGCCTCAATCCTGGCTATAGTACTTATGGGCGCTATGTAGTGATCGAGCACGATCAAGAAACTCCCGCCTATCATACGCTTTACGCACACCTCGCCAGCGTGGCTGATACTATTGTGCACGGTGCACGCGTCGAGACGGGCACCGTGCTCGGCATCATGGGGCGTTCCGCCACCTATACGATTCCGCGCAGTCGCGCTCACGTCCACTTTGAGATCGGCTTCCGCCTGACAGACGATTTTGAAAAATGGTATACAGATCAAAAATTTGACAGTAAGAATCGCCACGGTGTCTGGAATGGCATGAACCTAG
>CALBPO010000296.1 GCA_937899295.1 uncultured Opitutia bacterium | reverse complement strand
GGTTTTCAAAAGTTCTCGAACGCCTCAAAACGCTCCGCTCCCACGTGGGCTGCGTCAAGAATGGTTTAACCCGCGCATCTGCCCGCACGCGGTCGATATGCGGCCCTCCGGGTGCGTTCTCCTCGCGTGCGCGATTCGGGCGTCGCTCGACGAGAACGACAACGGCCCGAAGACGCCCGACGGATGGCGGACGCCGACCAACACCGTGCGCGACGTCGCGCGCCTGTTCGCCTTGCCGAGCGACGCGGAACAGACAGGACGCGAGCACCGCGGCGGTCGAGTCGAGCGCGCCGAAGAAATGGACTTCGTCCTCGTACGCAAAGACGGCAGTCCAGGCTTCCATCTCGTCAATGTGATCGATGACATCACGATGGGTATCACGCACGTAATTCGAGGCGAAGATCATCTTTCAAATGCCAGTAAACACGTCGAACTGTTTAATGCCTTCGGTGTGAAGCCACCAAAGTTTGCCCACATCCCACTGATACTGAAAGAGGAAGGCTCAGGCAAAATGAGCAAGCGAGACAAGGGTGCATTGATCGAGGAATACGAATCACGTGGCTTCCTTGCTGTCGCCGTTCGAAATTACATTTCTCTTCTTGGCTGGAATCCTAAAGACGAGCGTGAGAAGATGGATATCGATGAAATCATCGAGCTTTTCGACTTCCCTGGAATCAATAAAGGCAACGCGCGCTTCGACGAGAAGAAGCTTTCCGCCCTCAACGCTGATTATTTACGAGAACTGAACATCGAGAGCTTCACTTTCCTCGCCCGGCCAATACTTAATAAGGCGGGCGTCGTCAGCGAGGATGCCGACGAGGACTATCTCCAAGCTGTGCTTACCCTTTGCCAGCCCAAGGCCCGCTCACTCGAAACCCTCTCGGAACTCTGTGGGTATTTCTTTACAGACAACTACGCGATGGACGAAAAGGCAGGCTCGAAAATCGCCAAGAAGTCCGACCCCAAAGAACTACTAGGCGAGGTGCTTCCAATCCTAGAAAGCATCAAAAGCTTTGATGCCGACAGCTTGAAGAGCGCACTTGAAACTCACGCAGAATCTAAAGATCAAAAGGTCTTCGCCTATTTCCCTGCCCTGCGTTATGCTACCAGTGGGCAAGCGGGCGGCCCCGATCTATTGCCCATGCTTGCAGTCATGGGTCGCGAACGCGTGGTCGCACGAATTAAGCAGTTTATCGGCTAGTCGTTTTTGTCGCAAAAATAACACTACTCACATTTACTGAATCCGAAATTCAGCCACCCGCTACTGCTTTGAAATCCTACATTAAAAATCTCAGCCTACAAAACATCATGTCAAAAAACAAAACCGTTCTCCTCGTTGCCAATGGCGATCTTCGCATCACTGCCAATCAAAAATGTTGGTCTAAGCAGGATGAGATGGAACAGGAACTCGCTAGCGTAATTCAGAGCCTCGGTAGCAAACGCAAGCGAGCTCACAAAGATGACCCCGAAGTAAA
>CALBPO010000295.1 GCA_937899295.1 uncultured Opitutia bacterium | reverse complement strand
ATTTTCTGCTTATTTTACAGAGGCAGGGCTTTGTCTCCATGCTCGCATCGCCGATCATTTTTGGAGACGAGGTCATTGGCGTTATCATTGCCTATACCAAACAGTCGCACCGTTTTAATAACGAAGAGCGTAAAGTCTTCCAGACCTTGGCTGAAATTGGAGCACTGGCCATTCAGAACGCACGCCTCTACTCACGAATCTTCGCGAGCGAAGAGTCTCTGCGGCGCAATGAAAAACTGACCACTCTAGGAATGATCGCGGCGGAGATCGCCCATGAGATTCGCAATCCATTGACCGTAATTAAACTCCTCTTCGATTCGCTCAACCTACAGTTTCCCAATAAAGATCCGCGCCATACGGATGTCCAAGTTATCGGCGAGAAGTTGAACCAGCTAGAGGAGATCGTCGAGCGGGTGCTGAGCTTTGGTCGCACCCGCGAAGGCATGCATACGCGACAAGACCTCAACGCCTTGGTTGATGACACACTGAAACTTATGCGCCTTAAGCTCCACCAACAAAAGATCGAACTGCAGTTCGAACCAAAGGAGGGCAGTATATCTGTCGATGTAAATAAGGGACAAATTCTCCAGGTGATGCTCAACCTCGTGCTCAATGCCACGCAAGCCATGCCTGAGGGCGGTCGTATCCGACTAGAGACTTCGACGGACGAGACTGCAGCGCATCTGACAATTACCGATAATGGCAAGGGCATACCCAAATCGATTCAGTCAGACATCTTCGAATCTTTTCTCACGGACCGCCCCGATGGCACAGGGTTAGGCCTATCCATCAGCAAACGCATCCTTCGCGGCCACCGCGGAGACATCGAATTGGCGCATTCCTCGACCAAAGGTACTAGTTTTCACTTTTGGCTACCGCTCTCGCAGTGATAATATAAAGCATACCAGCATGAGCTTCGCACGAAGGATTGCCTGACGACAGCAAACCGTTGCGTGGAGCAATTACCTTCAGCTAAAGATATAAAAACCCAGCTCAGTTAACTAGGCGGCTAGTAATTTTATATCAAGTAGATGCTAAACTATAAGCGAGTTTAGACTAGAAATCAATCGAAGGCTGAGGAGTGAGTGGGCTGCCGGTAACTGCAATATCTGTTCCTTGGGTGATTGTGGCAGGATATGTTTCACCCGCGACTGCATCGAGAGACTCCACATAGGCATCCTCACCGACTATATCACTTAGCAGCACTGTAGTCACACCGTTTTCAATGAAATACTGGTCAGCGCCCGAAGCGAGTTGGCGGAGGTTATTACGAATCGCTTTCTGCAGTGATGTTTCGCGAACCTTTTGGAAAGCTGGAATCGCCATTGTTGCAAGAAGGCCGATGATAACAACTACGATCATAATTTCCACGAGAGTGAACCCTTTTTTGTTTTTTTTATTAATGAAAAAAATAATTGTTTATAGTATGATATTTTTTTTTTTATAACTTAGATATTTCACACTACATTGTCATATTTGTTCAACTATACTAAAACTCAAA
>CALBPO010000294.1 GCA_937899295.1 uncultured Opitutia bacterium | reverse complement strand
AAGCACGGCTTCATCTCCAGCCAGCGCCAAGGCATGGATGTGTTTGCAAAGATCGACCGGCAGGCGCCCCTTATTATTGCCGAGGCGGTCTGGCAATACTCGCACCACCTTCTCCACGGTCTCATCTCGCACAAAGGTCCCATCCTCACGGTAGCCAACTGGAGCGGTACATGGCCCGGCCTCGTCGGCATGCTTAATCTAAACGGTTCTTTAACAAAGGCAGGCGTCAAATATTCTACACTCTGGAGCGAAGACTTCAGTGTTGATAAACGCTTTCAGAAGAAGCTCAAGAAATGGCTAGAAACAGGTAGCGTGAGCCACCCAACCGCACACGTAAAGAAATACAAAAGCATGGGCACGCCTGCTCGGCTCAGGAAAGTTGCCGAAAAGATCGCCACTGACCTTGACCGAAATAAAGCCATCATGGGTGTATTTGATGAATTCTGTATGGGTATGTACAATGCTACCATACCCGACGAATTACTCTTCCAAACTGGCGTCTATAAGGAGCAACTTAGCCAGAGCGCACTCTATGCTGAAATGCAGACCGTGACTAAAGCTGAAGCCGACGAAGTCTATAAATTCATCGTGAAAAAAGGCTTTAATTTCCACTTCGGACGCAATGCTAAGACTAGCCTCACAAAGGCGCAAGTGATCGAACAATGTAAAATGTATGTAGCCGCTTGCCGCATTGGTGACACCTACGGCTGCGACGCACTCGGCATCCAATACCAGCAAGGCCTCAAGGATCTTTGCCCGGCTTCCGACCTCGTAGAAGGTATGCTTAACAGCACCGACCGGCCTCCGGTCAAAAACGCCAAGGGCGAAGTCATCCTCAAGGGCGAAACTTACCCACACTTTAACGAAGTCGACGAGTGCTGTGGCCTCGACGCCCTCATGACAAAGCGTGTGCACACAGCGCTAAAGCAACCCACCGAGACCACCCTCCATGATCTGCGTTGGGGCGACTGGGACAAATCAGGCACGACGGACGAGTATGTATGGGTCTTCCTTATTTCAGGATCAGCACCCATCGAGCACCACATAGGCGGATGGAAAGGAAGCCACGGCTATCGACAGCCCGCTATGTATTTCCCCAAGGGCGGTAGCACACTGCATGGCATAGCTAAGCCTGGTGAAATCGTTTGGAGTCGCATCTTCATCGAAGACGGTAAACTCAAGATTGATCTCGGCCGCGCCAAAGTCATCACACTTCCGAAGGAAGAAACACAGCGCCGCCTAGACGAGACCACTCCGCAGTGGCCCATTATGCACGCTGTGACCTATGGCGTGAGTCGCGACCAGATGATGGCACGCCACCAAGCCAACCACATCAACGTGGCCTACGCTAAAAGCGCGAAAGAAGCCGACAACTGCATGTATGCAAAAGCTGAGTTGGCCAAAAAAATGGGAATGGAAGTCGCCCTATGCGGCACCAACGCCAAAGGCAAAAAGCTCTAAGTGAGTGGTCATGACTTTTTAGTCGAACCACTACCCGCGGATGCCCTGGAAACAGATTTGACCGTATCCGATCTCTGGCAGTAAAAGGCGGCCAACCTATTACCAGCCGCGCGGTGCTATTGCGTAAACTACCGCCACTCGTGTTTCGGATAACGACCAGCCAGCTCTTTACGAACATGTGTATAGGCGCCGTCCCAGAAAGCGTCAAGGTCTTCAGTCAGATGCGCCGGTCTTTGATTCGGCGCGAGAAGTTCTACAAGTAGCGCCACTTGACCATTCGCGACCTTAAGCGTAGCTCCGGATACATCGTAAAAGTTCTGAAGCTTGGAGGTAATGATGGCTCGACCATCGGCTTCGTAACGAATCTTGGCGGGGCGATTTCTTCCCGGCAGCTCCATCTCTGCGGGTGCGTAGATAGCAATATAGTAAACTTGTTCGGGGCTGATCCATTCTTTGACCGCATTTAAAACGGGGCGGTCTTTAATCTCTTTGTAACTGAGTGCGCCGAGGCAAATCTGTTCGGTCAATATTTGGCGCGCTTCTTCATCAATCGGTGCGATCTCGGTTTCGGGGCAATGCTTGGCCACGAAGTTGACACGGGCGATCCAATTATCGACCGAGGCATCCCATTTCTTAAGATTTAAACGACCCGCCACCACTTCAGCTGCCAATAAGCTGGCTGCCTGATTGTAGTCTGGATCCCCCTGATCTTTGGAATGTAAGACGAGATCACGAAAATGACGCTCAGTGCGACAAACGACACGCCTTGCAATAGAATCATAACTCGTCTTTGTCCCCTCATTGAAATCATCGGGGAAGGTTTCTTCTAGCCATTCAACTTCCACCTTTGTTGCCAGTCCGAGTAAGACAGAGACATCACCCCGCAGCTCACGCTCTTCGATTTCCGCTGCAACAAAGAGTTCACTCTCAACGAGGCTCTCACGTCGTAACTCGCCCGAACGGTCGTGCACCATCTTACAGCGACGCGTGCCGCGATCATTACGTAGTGCTAAGTGATCCGAGAACCCAACCAGTAGACAACGACAAACACGTTCCTCTGCATCCGGTAGCGCACCGCTGCGCATATCTAAGCCCGCCCGTTCAGCAAGTTGTAGAATTTGCTGGGCTACCACGCCTGCTTGTCGGGCCGCAGCACCATGGATACCTAGCGCGCTACATGCGTTGGTGTTAAACCTAGTACCACGAGCAATCTCCCATGCTTGTAGATGCACAAAGTAATCGGAACGCACATCGGCATGATCCTCGATCTGGCGAATCTGCTCACGCCGTACGCGGGCGTCGCGTGAAGCTCGATAAAAGGGTCGCCCCTGACTCAGTGCCGCAATCAATGCGGCATCTTGCATCACACCTAAACGATCGGCCTCAATCAACAATCGCGCATAGCGAGGATGCAAGGGGAAGAGCGACATCTGGCGACCAAGCGCAGTGATCTCACGACTCAAATCCAAAGCTCCTAGGTCTTTCAATAAAACATAAGCACGTTCCAAAGATTGTTTGCTGGGCGCTTCATACCAACCGAACTGATCAAGTTCACTGATACCCGCAGCTGCTAGCATCAAAACAGTCTCCGACAAATCGATGCGCTTCACTTCAGCCACGTCGCGTGCCGGGCGTGACTCGTGCTCTGCTTCACTCCAAAGGCGCACACAGAGACCAGGGCCCGTTCGTCCGGCTCGACCTGTGCGTTGCTCCGATGATGCCCGACTGATCGGCTCAATCAAAATTGAATTAATGCCTCGTCGTGCATCATAACGTGCAATTCGCGCAAGGCCTCCATCAATCACCGCACGCACACCTTCGATCGTAATCGAAGTCTCGGCCACATTAGTCGATACGATCACCTTGGGCACGTCTCCAGAGGTGATCGCTCTATCCTGCGCGTCGGGTGGTAGTTCTCCATGCAAAGGCAAAACCTCGTAGCCACGCGCTTCGGACAAAGCCTGGATTGCATCGATAGTCTTTCGAATTTCGAACGCACCTGGCATAAAGACGAGTATGTCGCCCGAATGTTTTGCACCCACTAGCTTCTTAAAGGATGCAGCGGCTCGCTCCCAAACGGGAGCTGTATTACGCCCAAGCGCAGCACCCGCATGACTCACTTCAACAGGATACATCCGACCCGATGTTTCCACTCGTGAACAAGGTGCTAAAAAGCCCTCAAGCGTATCGATATCCAAAGTAGCCGACATAACAACTAGCTTTAAGTCAGGCCGACTCGACTGCACCGTCTGTAGAGCCGCAGCGAGACTTAGATCACTGCTTAAATGTCGCTCGTGAAACTCGTCAAATACGACCGCACCGACCCCTTTGAGTGAAGGATCTTCTAAAATTTGTCGCAACAGGATCGCCTCAGTAACAAAGCGAATTCGAGTCTTAGCACTGAATATATTTTCAAAACGAATTTGATAGCCGACCTCGTCACCCAGCTTAACACCGCGCTCAAAGGCGACTCGATTAGCTAGAAGTCGTGCCGCCAGACGCCGAGGCTGTAATACGACGATCTCTCCCTCGATCCCAGCCTGATCGAGCAGGATCTGGGGCACCTGTGTCGACTTACCCGAGCCAGTAGGCGCGGCGAGTACGATCCGCCCCGTCGAGGCGATACCAGCGAGTAGTTCGGCTGCGACATCGTAGATGGGAAGAGTTTTAAGAGGCCTAGCCATGTCGACAGATAGGGTGCGAGCTTGCTCGCGCCGTGGTCAATACTTTACGCGCGCTCAATCCTCTGCTAGCACGAGTGAGCTCACTCGCTACGATCAAACTTGAGCCTGCCGCTAAAACACTGTGCAATCATCGAATGGACAGCGAATCACTCCAGCGTGATCTTCGTAAGGAGATCTCATTTGCACGTCGTCGTATCTATGAAATGGCTGACGCAACGCCTCTGGATTCAATTCTTTTGGAAGACTCCAACATAGAAATCTTCGTAAAGCGCGAAGACCTGTCGCCCATCCATGCCTACAAATGGCGCGGTGCCTATAACTTTATGGCACAGCTCAGCACGGATGAATTGGCTGCAGGCGTAGTCACCGCCTCGGCGGGCAACCACGCGCAAGGTGTGGCGCTC
>CALBPO010000293.1 GCA_937899295.1 uncultured Opitutia bacterium | reverse complement strand
AATTTAAGGTAATTTAAGGTAATATCATTCGGGATTAAGCGCCCAGCCAGAGCTATCATTCAAACACTACCATGTATGTATAATGAATAAAGGTTCAACCAATCACAATGAGCCTTCAAGCACGTGAGCCAAATCACGAAGGCAAATAATGCAGCTTAGCAAGTGGCCATCAATCAACGAGCCCACAGTAAGAGGGACCAAAAAATTATATTCGCTTTTTCTTCATGCAATTTCGCTGGAAAAACAAAATTCATGGCACTTCACTCTCTTTAAATTTCGAATCATCATTTTTCCATCCGTCTGATTAAAACCAGCCATTCGACTGAGCTGAGCTATTTAGGATGAACCGAAGTCAATGTTGCATCCAAACTTCTCATGCGCGAGCTCGGGATGGTGCTTGCGCATGAATTCCATGAACCATTTGTTCATGCGTAAAACGGCGACCATCTCAACCTCTGCGTCGGCAGGTAGCGTATTCCCCTCCGCGACCACCTGATTCGCGACAGAGAGTGTCCGCTCGCTGAAACTCTCGGCGTTTCCAGCACCTATACGGCAGCGTGCCATATCAGGCAACCAGCCATACTGCTCTCTTTTGGGGTCGTGCTCCTCGTACTTAGCATAGATCTTGCCGATATCTACATGCAAGAGATCTCCAATCAAATCGAATTCCGTTTTGTCCTTCAGTTTGGGATCTATCTCCGACCAATCTGGACTTTGTTTGCTCCACTTCTTAAATACGCGCTTGAACTCCTCGCGGTCCGTCTGATTGTGGTCAACTGTCCTAGTAGAATGGTCGTCGTCACTGTCGGAATCGTCCGACGAAACATAGCTCTGGGCGACGATTCCAAGAGCAGGCATGGTACGCACGGCCTGAGGCTTAGGGCTCGATGGCGGTACAACTGGCGCTTCCGCAGCACGTGATTCATCATCAGATGGCTCTGCCATAAAGTCTCGAGCGGTAGCTGCAAATTCGACGTAAGCATCTTCAAGTAGGACCTTAGCACTATTCCGCTCCTCTGTGCTCAAGTAACCAGAACCACCAACGGAGCGCATGAGACGGAGATCCAGCAAAGCACAAATCAAATCCCGGTCTGATGGCACGATCGCCGGCATACTCATAGGGGCATCTTCGATCTTCAAACCACAAAAACGCCGACATCCCTCGACCTTCGCTCTCTCAACACATGTAGATCCGACAGCTGTGAATTTACTGGTAGCCCTTTGCATGCGGGGCAACAACGGCTTCTCATTAAGCAAACTCAGGTTGATTACTTGAAGCCCATTAGGGTCATAAAGGCGCTTCAACACATACGACTTGATGAGGTAGTAGAAACCGCCAGTGTAGAGGTGCTCGTATGGTGCCAAGGTTGTCGCAACTTTGACCACTTCAAGGGCTGATTCGATCTCAACCACAGATTGCCATTCAAGGGGAGTTAGGTCCAGTAAAAGTTCGTTGGTCCCTACTCGCTCGAACGCGACAAGTGCTTTATGCAGCCTGATGACACTTGTAATCAGGTTATGTGGGGCTGCGACCCGAGTGGTGTTGAGGTCCACTTTGGGTTTCATCTTCGCCGTCAGTTGTCCCCTCCTAGCCGATTGATTGAGAGCATCGATGTATTTGTGGAACTCCACTAGACGATTTCCGTAGCTCAAGTAAGTGGCTGCTTTCCTAATTTGCTCTCTGAGGAAAACACCTGAG
>CALBPO010000292.1 GCA_937899295.1 uncultured Opitutia bacterium | reverse complement strand
TCGGGCGGGCGTGTCACGAAGAGGTATTGCTTCGTTTCGCCGTTATCACTATGGGGTATGAACACGGCGGGATTTCGCTTAAAGGCTAGCTCAAGAATCATACGACCATCGTCGCGCGCGGTGTCTCGGGCGAATCGCTTGTCGAGGCGCGCATCACGGCGACTGCACCAGATGAGTTCGTGCCCTTGGGCTGCACTTTTTAGGCGATGGCTTAAGGCAAGGAAGTTGCCGTCGAAGACAGGTACAACGCTCTTGATCTTTTTTACAAAGGCTTCCGTCGCAATCGGTTTGGGCTTAGGCGCTTCGATGAAGACGACACCGTAGCCGTCGATTCCGACGCGCTCATAGCTGCTCTCGAATTCGTTGCCCCAAGGGTTGTGGAAAAGTAACTCAGCTTTACGATCATCGTAGCCGACAATCACACAGCCATGCCCCATACTTCCGAAGACATTTGCCCTAAACGAAATGTAGATAGGTCCTGTCTCGTAGAGAGCTCGGCGAATCTGGGGTAGGCTTGTCCGGGCAAAGTCGTCCGCGTCTTTCCAATTGAGCACGTGGCCATCGAAGCCCAGTTTTTCCATGGCGAGCAGCATGTCGCTTGGGTAAGTGCCTTGATTGCTAGCTGACATCTCAGAAGAGAGCTCGGCGACTTGATCTTGATCGGTCTCTATGCCGTGGAAGACTGCGATCATGGTCGCTGAAGCGGGTACGCAGTAATTGCCTTTTTGCGTGACCATGGGCACGTCTTTGAGAATGTGCTTAGTGGGCAGTTCGACTGGAATGTTAAGTGGCAGTTTCGGCGCAGCGATAGTTGCTTTTTTAGCTGCCTCCGCCAGGAGAGCTTGATCTGCCATCGATAATTGATCCCACGAAAGCGCGAATTTCAATCCGTCCACCCGTTGCATCTCTACAGTTCGTTCCTCATCAGAGAGGTCGAGTACGCGGGCTTCGATCGTCCGCCCGTCCTCGCTATACCAAGTTCGATTTTTGTTGAGATCGATTGCTTGCGATACTGAGAGTAGGCAGCCGAGGCTAAGTAGCTGAAACTTGCGCGAAATTTTCACGCCACTAGGGGATCAGTAGGGCAAGGCTGTCTTGAAGATGGAGAGCACGAGCTAGGGTATATTCAAAAACACTTGAGTCTCCATTTCGAGCGACCCATTCAAGATGTTTTTTGGCCGCGTCCTCAGCACCTTCAATGCGAAGTTTGAGCCCGATGTAAGTGTGTGCTTCGGTCTCTTGCACGCTGTTTTGGACATAGCCAATTAACTCGGACGCAACGATACTTCCAGCGAGGTAATCGATGACTGGCGATGGCCAGGCATTGAGTGGCTTATTGCGAAGTGCATAATTGAGAGAGGCTTGTGCGTTTCTTTGATCGTCTGCTTGAAGATAGGCAAAATGAGCGATCAACAGTGGATATAAAGAGCTTTCGCCCTTCTTGTTATACATTAAAGTCGCTATTTTAGCGGCTACGGCCGCCTCGGGAAATTTGCCACGGCACATTTGCACCCATGCGAGTGACTCGTAGAAAAATCCATTGACGGGTTGTTCAGCCGTGGCCTTTTTGAACGAACTCAGGGCAGTGTCGAAGTCCTCCATATTGAAGGCGGCTAAGCCGCGGCCATTCCATGCGAAAGCGTGACGTGGATAATTCGCCACAATGCTATCGTAAGTCGCATAGGCCTCGGCATGACGCTCTAAGTCGGCAAGGATCATTGCTTGGCCGAGTAAGGCAGAGAGGTCCTCGTCGTTTGCAGTGAGTGCTTGCTGGAAATGATTCAGTGCCTCTGCCGAGTCGCCCAACTCGAGGAGCTTGTAGGCCTGTGTGACGAGTGGACTTTGAAGGGGTATTGGATCGCTGATATGATTAATAGCGCTCTCGTGCCCCGACGCGTCCAGCACCCTCGCCCTGCGGCCGGCCGGCATCGGCGCGCAAGAGGCGTTGGCACGGGCTGCTTGGCATGGCACCACGGCGCCGCCACGCTGCGCCCATGGCATGGCGCGTGGCCCTAGCATCAGGGCCAAGGGCCATGAGCCCGCCATGCCTTACACGC
>CALBPO010000291.1 GCA_937899295.1 uncultured Opitutia bacterium | reverse complement strand
TCCTCTAGTAAAGGAAGAAGGCTCTTAAACTCGACCTGCTCGGGAAGTTCAACTCCTGCGAGTTCCAGTGATGTTGGCATCACATCTTGCAAGTAAATTGGAGTGTCGATTTGCGCACCGGCTTCGACATCTGGGCCAACGACCATGAAGGGCGGACGCAAGCTGTGCTCATACATATTTTGTTTGCCGATCAAACCATGACGACCGACCGCTAGCCCATGGTCGGCGGTAAAGAAGATGTAGGTATTGTCACGCTGACCGCTATTGTCGAGGGCATCGAGAATACGACCGATTTGCACATCCATGTGTGTAATGATGGCAAAGTATTCTTGGCGATTTACCTTAATTGAGTACTCGCTGCGCGGAAATGGAGCCAAACGCGCATCGCGCAAACCTTCACCGCAGCCGATCTCATCTTGATGAGGATACTTCGCTAGGAAGTTTTCAGGTAGTTCAATACGATCCAGCGGATACATATCGACGTATTCCTTAGGAGCCTGACGCGGATCGTGCGGCGCATTAAAAGCGAGATACATGAAGAACGGCGCGTCGTCGTCTTTTGCTTCCGCGAGGAAACTTTCGGCGTGCTGAGCAATCACTTCACTCCAGTGCGTGCCACCCTCCCAAAAGCCACCGTATTTAGTTTCCCAGGGCTTCCAGCCCGCCTCATAAGCAGCCTCATCGACTGGTCGATTATAGCCCTCCTTTACATCCTTGGGCATGCCTGGACGAATATCTACAGCGACATCGAAGATCTTAGCCGCATCCATTGGCACGTGCCATTTACCAGTCATGTAAGTGCGGTAGCCCGCCGACTTGAGTAACTGCGACCAAGTCTCCCCGGCAGCAACGATAGGTTTAAAATCTTGGCCCTTGCGCGGCGTGCGCCAGACAAATTGCCCTGTATTGATCATCGAACGACTCGCCATGCAAACCGCCCCAGTCCACGAGCCCATGTTATAGGCATGGGTGAAGGTAGTGCCCTCCGCGACCAGACGGTCCAGATTCGGCGTATCAATATCGAGGTGGCCTTGTGCGCGGATGGTTTCATAGCTCAAATCATCTGCAAAGATGAATAGGATATTGGGCTGCTCTGTTTTTGCGGCAGACAATGCGGATAAGCCACAAACTGAAGCAAACAAAGTGAGTTTCAAATGGGATAGAATCTTCATATGATAATAAATAATATTCAGGTCGATAACCGCCTAAGCTATTGAACGGAGGTAAGCTTCAAAGTGAAAACATGCTGACACGGCAAAGTGCTAGGATTGAAGCGTGGCAACTCTACGG
>CALBPO010000290.1 GCA_937899295.1 uncultured Opitutia bacterium | reverse complement strand
CACATGCTGGGGCTCTATCAAGGGCAATATGGTGGGCGGCAGTATCGCCGGCACCTGAGTGAGCATGCGCACAAGGCTGAGTCGGGTGTCGAAGTGCTCCGCGAGGCGATGGCCTTTGCGGCGGCTCCACCCGAGCGCGCGGCGGTAGCTGGCTAGCACCGCACTAAGGCTTGAGGCCTCTCGGCCTCCACCGCATCCACATTGTTGGGCTTTTGTTAGGGTTTTCTGACGCCGTGTGTTCGTTGACGCACGCGCGCATCCGTTCGCTGCCGTAACATGAATAGGCGAATAATTCCCACGCCACAGGAGCGAGGTATGCCATGTCTAACGAGGAAGGACTAAAAGAAGTCGTTGAGTTGCTTCATGAGTTGAAGCTAGAGCTGGTCGCCGAAATGGATTACGCGTCGCTAGAACTTCAAGTAGAGGCCATTATTGATAAAGTTTACGCGCTCTCTGAGGACCCTGAGGACGCTGAGTAAGCCAGCCCCGACAAGCTTAGCGGCATCAATGTAGTGTCGCTGTTATGAATCGACACTATGATGAACACTAAGCAAGAGGGACTGCCATCACAGTCAGCGTGTTACTAAAGTGGTGTTTAAAGGAAGGAGAGCGGGACGGATTTATCGCATTGCTGACCGATAAGTTCAAAGTAACTAAAACCTTTGACGGATTTCAAACAATAGACGTGACCTACAACGGGGCAGACCCCGAAAATGGGTGATCACTGTGCGATGGGATTCCAACGAGGAGTGCCAAAAATACTGACAGTTTGGGCAAGCGGACGGCACCTTGTACGAGGTTGCATTGGTTTGCACGGGCGCGCCGTCAGTCAGGGTTTTCGATATCTTAGAGACTGCTTCATAGGATCGAGGGTTCAGGCTGGGCTTCAGGCAGCGGAGAAAAGATGAGGCCTTCTGCAGCCAAAAAGGGGCCTAAATCCTCAAAAGCGCCAGGTCAAGAGCGAAAAACCAACAGGTCATCGACTGAGAGCGACAACGGGTTGTCTGATTGCGGCGGAAGTGCCTTGCGTGGAGCCGCTCTGTATACGCGCCGTGGGGCAGACGGTAGGATTCGCCCAAATTCAACAGGCTGCAGGCGCACTGTCTGGTTTCTATAAGACTGGTTTCCATCACAATTGCGGCGCAAGAAGGGTAGGGTTGGTGTCATGACAGCAAGCGTTTTAGAGGGCTTTTCAATAGAGGTCATGCCTCGGACTTTGGCCAAGATTGACAATTTAGAGACGCTATTCCCCCCCGGTACGCGAGGGTCTCTGGCACACATTGAGGGAGTCGCTTTTCACGCCTGGCTGACGGCGGGGGGCCGACTGAGGCGCCGGCAACGCTGGGTGCGCGGGGGGGCGCCTCACCCTCGGTATGTGTTTTCTGCTCCCCGGCAGCCACGCGGGGGAGGGAGGCGACGTGGCCGAAATCTGCGACGGGTTAATTGCAGAGGGCGCCTTCGAGGAGATTCAAACTACGCCTTTGCTGGGGGAGCATCCGATGCTACTCGAGATTTTGGAAGATCGACTGCGGGATACATTGTCGAGTAATGCCTAACTATGGAGATCGCCTCTGTGGGCTAGACCTTTACGCGTCGATCGAGATCAAGCCATTGTTAATCGCATAGCGCGTTAGGCTAGCCACGTTGTGTAAGTCTAGCTTACGCATCAAATTCGTTCGGTGGTTCTCGGCGGTTTTAACGCTGATTTCGAGTTTTTTGGCGATTTCGCGTGTGCTATGACTTTCGGCAATCAGCTGAAGGAT
This sequence comes from uncultured Opitutia bacterium, assembly GCA_937899295.1. Classification (GTDB taxonomy): domain Bacteria; phylum Verrucomicrobiota; class Verrucomicrobiia; order Opitutales; family Coraliomargaritaceae; genus Thalassobacterium. Next base: position 11,375 of record CALBPO010000290.1, on the reverse strand, counting down.
TTCACGCTCACGCTTAGTCAAAATATTGACGCCTGAGTCGTTTGACTTTGGGTCGGCCATGGCATCACGCAGCAACAGCGCCACCTCAGGCCCAAAGTAACTGCCGCCGCTAGCCACGATTTCGACTCCTTTACGTAGCTCCGAGAGCGGAGCGGATTTTTCCACAAATCCGTGCGCCCCTGCTTGCAGAAGCTCGCGCACAAGGCTGGGACTCTGGTAACCGGAAAAGATTAAAATCTGAGTGCCAGGTAGCTTTTCGCGGAAAACCTTCAAGATCTCGGTGCCGTTGAGATTGGGCAACATGACATCTAGAATTACAAAATCCGGCCTTTGTTCGAGACAGGCCTCGCAGCCCGTTCGCCCGTCTCCACTTTCGATGATAACCTCAAAGGCATCTTTATCAATTACTGCCTGACTTACCATCTCTCGGATGGCGGTTTGGTCTTCAATTATGGCAACAGTTTTCATGATAATAATCTTACTTTATAGTATGGCGGGCTAAGCGCAGCACATAAAGCTTTTAGTTTTAAGAATATGAGGCCTCTTTGAGCTTATCGATATTGGCATCACTTATTTCGCAGTTAATAGCTTTGAGCGCCATCAACACGGCACCTGCTGTAGGGCTTAAAATCGGCTGAGTAATAATTGCACTTGGGATGCGAGTATTAAGCGCCGCTTTCAAAGAATTAGAAAAATAAGTGTGCTTGAGGAGTCCACCTGACAGTAAAACGGAGGGCGCCGTGATGCCTAGTTGGCGACTCGTACTGAATACGCAATTGGAGAGAGCGCCCACACCTTCGGCCACGATCGCAATCGAAGCCGCGTCGCCCGCGCTGGCCAAATTGAGTATGATCGGAGCGAGTCGAGCGCGCTCACTGCGCGACAGGCCAGAATCGTGGATTCGCGCCTGAAGAGTATTCATGTGGTCGATCTTTAAAAACCCCATCACTGCTTGCTTAAGAGGACTTTCGGTAAGGCGGCCATCAGTTTGGCTGACACACGCTTGCAGCGCGCGCAAACCGATCCAGCTACCGCTACCCACATCATCTACAAGATCACCCCAGTCACCACACTTTGCGCTGCGACCATCGCAGGTGCGTCCGTAGCAGGCTGAGCCCGTTCCCGCGACCAGAACAATTCCGGTGTTATTTGCAAGCCCACCAGCTAGGGCAATTTCCAGGTCATGTCCGATCGTGCAGGTGGTTTGCTCGCCGAGAACTTCCTTTGTGATTTTTCTGACCTTAGCCTTTGTTTCAGCGTCTCCCGCCCCGGCGAGACCGAAGTGCGCGGCAATGATTTTTGAGCAATCAATCGATCGAGTGGCTTGCTCGATCGCCTCTTGCAGATGTACCTTTAATTCTGGGGCAGAGGAGGTTCTTGGGTTTGTTCCCCCGCTGAGACCTTGGCCAATGATTTGCCCGTAGGCATCGCAAAGGAGCGCTCGGGTACGGCTGCCTCCGCCGTCAATGCCTAGGGCGTACACGTTAAGACCACTCGGGCGGCTTTGAAATTTAAACGGGTGCGCTTTAAACAGTGCCGCAGATTGACTTACCCGTAGAGCAGAGATCTTCGGCTGCTTGGACTAGGCGAGCCGCCATATTCTTCTCGGCTTTTTTGAGGTAACCGCGAGGATCGTAAACCTTCTTGTTGCCGACTTCGCCATCGATCTTAAGCACACCTTCGATGTTTTCGCAGATGTGAGTGACGACAGGGCGAGTAAATGCATACTGAGTATCCGTATCGATGTTCATCTTGACGACACCATACTCAAGTGTCTCGCGAATATCGCTAAGCTCAGAGCCGGAACCACCGTGGAATACAAGATCCATGAAGGCATCTGCACCGTGCTTATCAGTGACAGCCTTCTGCCCGTCGCGAAGAATCTTGGGTTGAAGCTTAACCGAACCAGGCTTGTAAGCACCATGGACGTTGCCGAAAGTCGCCGCAAAGATGAAGCGCCCAATTGGCTGAAGGGCTTCATACACTTCGACCATGTCTTCAGGCGTCGTATAGAGCTTTTCTATCGGAAGGCCGGATGTATCGTGGCCATCTTCTTCGCCACCTACGCAGCCAGCTTCGACCTCAAGGATAATGTCGAGCTCAGCGCACTCTTTAAGTAGTTCTCTAGAGATCTTTAAGTTCTCATCAAGTTCGACCACCGAGCCGTCGAACATATGTGATTGGAAGAGAGGACCCTTGCCTTCGGCGATACGCTTGCGCGACGCCTCAAGGAGTGGTTTGAGAAAGCCGTCGACCTTTTCTGGGTGGCAGTGGTCTGTGTGGAGAGCGATGAGAACATCGTGCTTTTCTGCGAGAACGTGGGTCGCTTCTGCCAGTACGATGGCTCCAAAGGCTGCATCATTGACGTTCAGGCCAGATGCGAACTGGCCGCCTCCAGTGGAAACTTGGATGATGCCGTCAGATTTCGAGTCGGCAAAGGCCTTGAGCGCGGCATTAATTGTAGTGATCGAAGTCACATTGACGGCTGGATAGGCGTAGTTGCCCTTTTGGGCGGCGTCGAGCATCGCTTCGTATTGTTTTGGTGTGGCTACTGGCATTTTTGATTAATTTGAGTTATCTAACTTTCGATTTAAGCAAGCGCTCGAAATGAAGCGACTTGATGAATTGCAAGTTAAATTGGCTAGCGATTGTTTTTCAACCTTCTTATTACACATAGATTTGGGCGGCCTTACTCGGACGGCCCCCTATTTTTCGATGCATCGTCTTGCGCTCGGCCGTAACTAAGCCTTCTCTGCCCTTGTGGATTTCAAAATAAAAAGCGACTATACTCCGCAGGGCGACCAACCGGAAGCAATTCGGCAACTCGTCGAGTCTATTCGTGCGGGTAATCGTTACCAGACGCTGCTCGGCGTCACCGGATCGGGTAAAACTTTTTCCATGGCCAACGTCATCCAGGAGCTGCAGCGCCCTGCGCTCATTATCTCGCATAACAAGACGCTGGCCGCGCAACTATACTCCGAGTTCAAAGCATTCTTCCCCGACAACGCGGTCGAATACTTTGTTAGTTACTACGATTACTATCAGCCTGAGGCTTACATCCCGCAGACCGATACTTATATCGAAAAAGACTCTTCCATCAATGAAGAGATCGAGCGACTCCGTATCTCCGCCTCGTCTTCATTGATTAGTCGTAATGACGTCATCGTCATCGCCAGTGTGTCCTGCATCTATGGTCTCGGCTCGCCCGAAGACTTCAAGGCCATGATGATACCCCTCTCTGCCGGACTAGAACTGTCGCGCGACGACTTCTTGGAAAATCTCGTAACGATCCTTTACAACCGTAACGACATCGACTTTAAGCGCGGCACCTTTCGCGTGCGAGGCGATGTGGTGGATGTTTATCCTGCCTACATGGAGTCCGCCATTCGCGTCGAGTTCTGGGGTGACGAATTGGAAAGTATCCGAGAGCTAGATCCTCTGACAGGTGAGACGGGCAAGGCGCTAGAGATGTTTGATTTATATCCAGCCACTCAATACGTGACACCTAAGGATAAGATCGACAGTGCCATTGGCGGTATTCGAAAGGAACTCGACGAGCGCATCGCCTATTTCGAGTCGCAGAACATGTTGCTCGAGGCGCAACGCATACGCATGCGTACCGAATACGATATTGAGCTACTCCAAGAGATGGGCTTCTGCACCGGCATCGAAAACTACTCCCGCTACCTCTCTGGCCGTAAGCCCGGTGAACGCCCCTTCTGCTTGATCGACTTCTTCCCCAAGGATGCCCTTCTTTTCGTCGACGAGAGTCATGTCACATTGCCACAAGTCCGTGCCATGTATAACGGCGACCGCGCACGCAAAGAACGTCTCGTCGACTTCGGCTTCCGCTTGCCATCGGCCATGGATAACCGTCCGCAAAAAGAAGAAGAGTTTAAACAAATTACTGGGCAAACAATTTACGTTTCCGCGACACCCGCGCAGCACGAATTTGATGTATCCGCAGTGGTTGCCGAGCAAGTCATTCGGCCGACCGGTCTCGTCGACCCCGAGATGGAGATCCGCCCGATCAATGGACAGGTTGAAGATTTCATTGGCGAGGTCCGTAAAGCCTCTGAAGCGGGCGAGCGCACCCTCGCCACCACCCTGACTAAGCGTATGTCCGAAGATCTTAGCGACTACCTGCGTGAGGCTGGGCTCAATGTGGAGTATCTGCACTCCGATATTGATGCCATCGAGCGCGTGGAGATTCTCCGCCGTCTGCGCAAGGGCGACTTCGATGTGCTCGTTGGGGTCAACCTTCTGCGTGAAGGCCTCGACCTTCCCGAAGTCGCACTCGTAGCCATACTCGATGCGGATAAAGAAGGCTTTCTCCGTAGCGCTACTAGCTTGATCCAAACCGCGGGTCGCGCCGCTCGGCACGAGAAAGGGCGCGTCATTCTCTACGCGGATGTAGTTACCAAATCCATTCAAACCACACTCGACACCACCAGCTACCGTCGCGATAGGCAACTTGCCCACAACAAGGAGCATGGGATCACTCCTGTTGGTGTGAAGCGGAGCATTGATGAGAGTCTCCAAGCCCCCGGGAAACGCTACGATCGAAACGAAGAGGATGCCTGTATGCTTGCCGAATCTGATGACCGCGACGTGGCCGAAGTCATCGCGGAGATGGAAGAGGAGATGCTCGAAGCCGCTCGCGAACTACAGTTCGAGAAAGCCGCCCTTATTCGTGACCAAATCGAGACCTTACAGAGCGGAAAACACGGCGGTGGTGAAAGCGGTGCGGCCAAAAGCAGACCTTTCAAAAAACGAAAGTCTAAAGCCGTCTACAACAAGAGTGGCTTGCCTCGGAAAAGGTAGTGCAGGTTTCTCTGATCGTATTGGATTAGCAAGCGGAGCAACTTCCGCAGCCTACTTTATTATGACATGTTCTCGTGGTCTTCCTTAGACTCTCCTTGGATGATGTAGACCTCTGGGAAATTTGAATTATGGTTTTTGTCTTCCATCCCATAGCCAGCAAACCACTCGGAGCCGGTATATTCGAAGCCGGCGTAATCGGGTGTGTAGACAGATGCCTCGTGGTTGCGATGAATCAGGACGGCGGTTTTGACCATCTTGGCTCCGTTCTCGAGCGCGTATGCGTGTAAGTTTTTCAAAGTGACGCCGCTGTCGCAGATGTCGTCGATCAGCAAGACATGGCGTCCTTTCATCTCCGCGGGTTCGACTACGAGTCGGAAGTCATTGCTTTGAGTATTATTTTCGGACGAGTAGCTCATCGCTCTACAAAATGAGGGCTCGACGGTATAGGGTATTTCTTTGAGTAAGTCGGAGAAAAAGAAAACGCCGCCTCGTAGAATGCAGATAGCGAGCACTTGCTGCCCATCATTTGTATGAGTATCTTTAACCCAGTGCCTTATTTTCCCGGCCATTTTATAGACAGAGTAGGCAATGTCTTCTTTAGAATAGATGAGCTTAAAGTTTTCCGGTATTTGGCGAATAATCATTATGAATACAGTTTCGTAGAGGGTTTTCGGATTTGTCGATCTTTTATGGAATCGTGGAGAAAAGTTCTGTTGCTTAGGTTCCCTAGCTCTTAGCCACTTGCGTTTTGATTCAGGTCGATTAAAGTTGATTTTTTGTTAATTAAAAAATTGTCATGGCGCGAAATATTTTAGGTACCGAATTGATCGAATGTAGCATCGATCCTATGACAGGCTTTTACCGTAATGGTAAATGCGATACTTGTGGCGACGATATAGGGCAGCACTCTATATGTGCGCAAATGACGGAGTCCTTTCTTGAATTCAGCGCATCACGCGGAAACGACCTCATGACGCCGATGCCAGATTACAAGTTCCCGGGGCTTAAAGCTGGCGACTTTTGGTGCGTTTGCCTTGGCCGCTGGATTGAGGCCCACGAAGCTGGCGTGGCGCCCAAGATCAAGCTCGAGGCAACGCACGCGTCGGTGTCGGAATTTGTGGATATGGGAACTCTTAAAGACTATGCAGTTTGAGGGAGATACCCCCCAACTCATTCATCCTCTAATACGATTGCGAGAACCGAACTTTCTATGCTTAGGCTGCAATCGCACTGAGTTTCGCCGGCGTTTTACTTACTTTGCCGCGTCAGGTGCTTCTTCCTGAGTCTCACCAGTTAGCGATTCGCCCGCTTTTGGGTGGACCATTTCCATGATCAGTGCGGTCAATTCATTCGCTAGCTCGGGAGTGTCCTTGATATGTTGCTTGGCGGCTTCGCGGCCTTGGCCGATCATCTCGCCTTTGTAGGAAATCCAGGAGCCCTTCTTTTCGAGGATCTTGTGCTCGACGCCCAAATCGACGAGTGAGCCTGAGTGGGAGATCCCTTCGCTATACATGATGTCGAACTCGCTCTCGGTGAAGGGAGGCGCGACTTTATTTTTCACGATCTTAATCCGGGTGCGGTTGCCCACGACCTTGCCATTACTCTCCTTGATCTGACCGATACGGCGGATGTCCATACGCACGGAGGAGAAGAATTTGAGGGCGCGCCCACCTGGCTGTGTCTCGGGGCTACCAAACATGACGCCGATTTTTTCGCGGATTTGGTTAGTAAAGAGGACAACGCACTGCGACTTGCTGATGGCACCCGTTAGACGACGCATGGCCTGACTCATCATGCGGGCTTGCAGTCCGACGGTAGTGTCGCCCATTTGGCCGTCGAGCTCGTTCTTAGAAACGAGTGCGGCGACGGAGTCGACCACGATCAGGTCGACGGCTCCGGAACGGATGAGGGTTTCGGTGATGTTAAGTGCGTCCTCGCCGCTTTCGGGTTGCGAGACCATAAGGTTGTCGAGATCGACGCCGACCGTCTTAGCGTAGCGGGGATCAAGCGAGTGTTCGACGTCGATGAAGACGGCGTTGCCACCTTCTTTTTGAGCCTGAGCTATCGCGCTCAGGCAGAAAGTTGTCTTGCCGGAGCTTTCGGGGCCGTAGATTTCGCAGATACGACCGCGGGGTAGGCCGCCGATGCCGAGCGCGAGATCAATCGCGATGGAACCGGTCGAGACGACATCGATCTCCATTTTAGTCGCTTCACCGAGCCGCATGAGCGCGCCGGGGCCGAATTGCTTGTTGATGCCAGAAATGGCGAGATCGAGGTTCTTGCGATCACCTTCTGGAGTGCGAGTAGTCTTTTGGATTTGCGTTTTAACGGCCATAATAGTGTTCTTTTGATTAAATTTCTGTAATTGCAAGCTACATTGGAAGGTGAATCGCAGATGGCAAGACTAAATGATAATTTGTTCACTACTTTAGTCGATTGCACCAGCTCGTATGCAATGCCCATTTTCTTCCTGACGCGCATCAGGCAGGTGCGTGTTCAGCTTACGGAAAAGGGTTTGTCAGAGCTGGTTCTTTGAGCGTTTGCGAATATCGTGGTGAAGTGGGGCTACCTAGATCTAAAGGGTATGGAGGCCTGGGCCTATGTTCTGCAGGGCTTGCGTTCTCTCAATTCTCAATAATACATGAGGGTAGTATTTAATTTGTAAATGAACGATTCACAACAAATCGACGCCGATCGTCGTGCCTCTACTACCCTCGGACTCCGCTATGGGCGTATTGCAGGTCATGTGCTTGCCTTATTGCTGCTCATCCTAGGTTTATCGGCTTTGTTTAAGGGAGCTGGGGTCTTTGAAACCTTTAAGGGCGTTTACTTTATCGCCTATGGCATCGTGCTTAGCCTGCCATTCGTACGCTTGTCGGACAAGTCGTGGCGCTGGGGTTTTGGGCTGCTTGTTGGGCTTTCAGCTCTGTTTGTTTTTGTGATGGTGGTTGTAGTGATATTTGCCTACATGGCGTCGGATGCCCGGGGTGAGCGACTTGGGGTGCCTGGCTTTGAAGGAACCTTAATCTTCCTCGCGCTGTTGCAAGTCCCCGTCGTGCTCTTTCAGCGTAAACCTGACATGCTGGACTGATGATTTTACAGCATCTTATAACAATTCATTTCACCCATTAAAATGCCCTACAAGCACGCAATTTGGGATTGGAACGGAACATTACTCAACGACACGTGGCTGTGTGTTGAAGTGCTCAATGGCTTGCTCGCTCGGCGTGGCCGCGCACCGATTACGACGAATGATTACCGAGAGAATTTTGGTTTTCCAGTCATACACTTTTATGAATACCTTGGCTTTGATGCCGATGCGGATACTTTCGAGCAAGTAAGCCGTGAGTTTATCGGCGACTACGAGAAGCGTTGGTTTGGCGAGTGTATCCTTTATCCGGACGCGCATGAAGTGCTGAGTGCCATGTCCCAGCTAGGTATGACGCATTCGGTGCTTTCCGCTGCCAAACAAGAAGCCCTGGAATCCGGCATCCAGCACTATGGTATCCATGAATATTTTATGGGCTTAGTCGGCGCCAAAAATATTTATGCCGAGGGTAAAGTCGCCCAGGGCAAGCAGTGGATCAAGCAGCTTCCGTGGGAGCCAGAGGAGGTCGTCATTATTGGCGATACCCTGCACGACCTCGAAGTGGCTGAGGCAATTGGCGCGGACTGCATTTTGCTCGCGCACGGTCACCACACGCCAGAACGCCTTGCGGCTTCGGGTAAGCGAGTTGTCCACTCATTGGGAGAGCTGGTGGAGGTAGTGCGGTAACTAGGGCACTTAGCAGCGAGTCCTTTCATTTCACCCTTCGACCCTAAAGCCGAGGGCTTTGTCGTCGAAGTTCATACTCGCTACGCGGGTTGCAGGACCAGTCATGCGGATAGCAAAACCGTCGTCGATGTGGATGGCGATCTTGCCGCCGGGCATATGCACGGTGATGTCGCGGTCGCAGAGACCGATGCGGTGCGCCACGGCGGCGGCCGCGCTGCTGCTAGAACCGGACGCGAGGGTGTAGCCAGCGCCGCGCTCCCAGATCTCGATTTGTATGTTACTGCGGTCGATGACTTTGAGGAACTGCACATTGGTGCGATTGGGGAAGGATGGGTGCACTTCGATCAAAGCGCCATCTTCGTGTGCTTGCTTGGCGGAGATTTCGTCTTGCACCAGCACGCAATGCGGGTTGCCGATGTCAGCGATATAGACGGTCTGCGTCTTGCCGTTAAAAGTCAGCGACTGGCCGATCTTGGGATCGCTTTGTTCGGTTCCACCGAACCGGACTTGCCCCATGTCTACTGTAATAGAGTCTGCACCGTCGGCAATTTGGCAGGTGACCATGCCACCGAGTGTGTCGACAGTGAAGGGGGCGTTTTTCACTGCGCCTGTGTCGTAAAGATAGCGGGCAAAAATACGTAGGCCATTCCCGCTCTTTTCCGCTTCGCTGCCATCTGGGTTCATGATGCGCAGACCGAAGTTAGCTTTGTCTGTTTGGAGCGGGCCATAGAGGATGCCGTCCGAGCCAAGCCCGAAATTGCGGTGACAGATGCGGACGATGGCATCCTCTGACGGAAGTTCGCTAGCGTCTTTAGGATCGAGGACGAGGTAGTCGTTACCGAGTGCGTGGTATTTGGAGTAATTCATTATGATATGACGTAGTCTTATTCTCGAGAGTTTTCAAATCTTACTCATACCTACAAACTCTTTAGCACTTAGGTGGAGATTAAGATTATGATTAGGATTAAGGGTATTAACTCTAATTACTGCAACATTTCCTTGTTGGATGAATCAAGTGGGAAAAATTGTTCACACTGGGCGTTTGCAGCTTGTATTCATAAAACTACATGGCAATTTTGCCTAACAAATGGCGCTTACTGAACCCAAAGCTCGGGTTGCTGTGTTTAAGGCACTGGCGCATCCGACACGATTAGAGATTATCCAAATTTTATCTCAAGGCACTCGTTGTGTATCGGAAATAGAAAAATCGGTGGGCGGTGATATGTCCACGGTATCAAAGCACCTGAGTCTAATGCGTAAGGCTGGCTTGATTGGCTCTAAGAAAGGGGGATTACACATGAACTACGAGATCGCATGCGGCTGTCTGGACGGCTTCTTGCGCTGCGTGGATTCCCTTGCCGGTAACAGGGTATTAGATGACCAGTTGTGTTGTTAAGTTTGTAAGGGGGAATAGGAATTGATGAAATATTCACGGTTACTGAGTTTGCTGGTATTTGTGGGAAGCCTATCTGCGGGAACGATTCCGGATTGGTTGAGCATTAGCGGTGAGGTGCGCGCGCGATACGAGACACTTGATGGTCAATTCCGATCTGGTCGCACCGGAGGCGATCAGGGGCTATTCTTAAGGAGCCTTTTAAAGCTTGAGGCTCAGAAAGATGGCTATGCTTTGGGGGGCGAGTTGCAGGATAGTCGTTCCTACCTGACGGATTCGGGAAGCGCGATTTCAAGTAGCTACATTAACCCGGTTGATTTTCTTCAAGCCTATGCTCGTGTACCGGTCGACGATATCTTCACCACCGGATATGAGGGGGAGGTAACATTAGGGAGGCAAACGATCAGCGTCGGGTCCAAGCGTCAGATCGAGCGTCCAAGCTATGCCAATGTGATCCGGTCGTACACGGGTGCGCGTCTTAAGTTAAAGAATGTGCAAGGCGATGAGTTTCACGCCATCGCGGTCGTCCCTGTCGAGCGACTTTCAAGCGATAGGGATGATGTTGAGAATAACACTCCGGTGATGGATGAAGAGCAGTGGCACCGCTTACTCTGGGGCTTGCATTACCGCAAATCGGATGCATTCGAAGACAGCATTTCTGATACCTGGGCGGAGGTCTTTGTCTATGGATTCCATGAGTGGGATGCCTTTGGCGAAGAGACGCCTAATCGCGACTACATTACTCCGGGCTTTCGTCTTTATCGTAAAGCTGAGCTGAGTCAGTGGAACTTTGATATTGAGGGAGCTCTACGCTTCGGCTCGCGTCGCGCCTCAAATAATTCAACTGATACGCAGGATTTAGATGTTTTCGCGAGCCAGATTCTTGTTCGAGTTGGATATACTTTCGACCATGAGTGGGAGCCCAATGTTGCCCTCCAATATTATTGGGCGAGCGGTGACGATAATCCAAACGATGGTGATTTCGACCAGTACGAGCGTCTCTTTGGTTCCCGCCGCACTGATTTAAATAATACCAGTCTTTACGGGCCGCTTACCCCTGCAAATTTGAGTGCAGCTGGTGCACGATTAGAGATGAAACCGACTGACCGCACAAGTTGCCGCATCACTTATTTAGCTGCATTTCTAGCTTCGGATACCGATACCTTTGTGGTCGGGCGCCAGCGAGATCCTAATGGTAGTTCTGGTTCTTTTATTGGACACGCCGTCGATAGTCGTGTGACTTACGATATTATGCCTGGTGAGTTGATCTTGGAAATCGGTGCTTCTGCCTTGCTTCATGGAGAATTCACTCGCGACAACCCGCAGGCCCCAGACGCGGACGATACTTTCTTCGGCTACAGTCAGCTGACTTTTAAGTTCTAG
>CALBPO010000289.1 GCA_937899295.1 uncultured Opitutia bacterium | reverse complement strand
TGTAGACACCGTTCGTACTAAAGATGAAGCCGATGCAGCAACTGTGAATACGCGACCAATAATTGGTAAACGTGAAGCAAATTCAACCATTACGGTAAAGGATCAAGAAGTCACTATACTTGGGGGTTTACAGGAGAACAGAAAAAATCTAAGAACTACATACTTTCCCCTAATAGGACGTATTCCTTTCATCGGTGATGCTCTCAGTGGCGATACGGTCGAATACGATAGAACCGAGTTGATCATATTTGTTAGACCTACGATTTTAAGAACTCCGGGCGAAGCCAATCAAATGAGTCTCGATAAGATTGAAGTGATCCAAGGAGGCGATGCAGTTACAGAATTCCTCGAAAAAGGTACTACTGGAAATATTTATATGGATGGAAGTCACCTCGAAAAAGAAAAAGAAGCCAAACAGCCCAAAAAATAAATTACACGTCCACGCTTCTTGCGCCGTTAAATAATGATCCGATCAACTTCAGATTTCGCACAATTCACGAAAAGAGCATTCCACAGAGGCTTCTCTTTCGCTCTGATTGCTGGTCTCTCCGTGCTCAGCGCGGAATCGCTGGAAAGCAGTAACCCTTTTCTCCCACCTGGCTACGGCGAAAAGAAAGAAGCGCCAAAGCCTGTCGTTCAATCCAAAGGCCCAATTAGTCGGGAGATTGAGTTTCGCGGACTCTTTAAGATGAATGACCAATATCAATTTAGCCTATTTAATAAACGCGATCAAAAGAGCTACTGGTTGAAAGAGAACGAAGCCGCCGCGCAAGGTATCTCCGTTCGTAACTACGACTCAGGCTCCAATTCACTCACTGTTAGCATGAGTGGTCGCACCGAGCGCATTACCCTAATTGCAGCCAACTCCTCGCCCCTCCCAGTAGTTGCCTCCGTCAGCCCACCGATTAATACAAACGGCAATGCCAAGCAACCGGCACTCCTTCCTGGGCCACAAAATATTGCCAAGACAAGTAATAATAGTCCGCGTAATGCAGTCCCCCGCCGCCGAGTCATCTTACCAAAGAAGTAGGCCTAGCAATATTCTAGTTCATTCTGCTCTAGTCATTTGAAAAACCAGCGCGGTGGTATTATCTTTACCATCCGTTTGCACGGCCTCGCTTACTAGGCGCTCTGCGATGTCGGCAGGGGCATCCTTCGGCGGATTGCGAATAAGCCGTTGCATCCCACTATTCCAAAGGCCCTCAACTAAGCCATCGGAGCAAATCAGGAAGGCGTCACCCGTCTCGTAGCCAACACCTCCGAACTGTGGGCTTAGGTTTTGATTCTTGCCGCCGAGCACTTGCTGAAGCCCGTTGCGTCCTGGGTGGTTACGAGCTTGAGTCTCACCTAATTCGCCTTGGCGCTGCTGCCAGCCAACATGTGTGTGGTCGTGACTAAGCTGCTGTATACCTCCAGTCGCAGGTAAATGATAGATGCGGCTATCGCCAACATGTGCAAAATAGACCCAGCCTGGGCGCACCCAACACAGACTGAGCGTGGCTCCCATACCGCTGAGCTCCGCGTAAGCCTGCCCCATTTTAGTAAGTTCGCGGTGTATCTGATTAAAAAGCTCTCCTAACAGATCTTGATAACCGACCGCGATGCCACTCGCCGCTGCACTAAAAGACTGCGGCAACAGCTGTGTGATTTTCTCCACCGCGATCTGGCTGGCGAATTCGCCAGCGTTCGCTCCCCCCATACCATCACTGACGGCATATATATAGTCGCTCTCATTGAGCTCCGCCTCACCGTATTTACCGAGGCGACGAACGCCCTCGCCGTTGAGCGCCAGCGCGAGAAAGGCATCTTGGTTATTTTTGCGGAAGCGACCGACATCGCTTAGTCCCGACCATTGAATAGTCTGTGCCCCGCTTGCTTCCTTTGGCCCGGCTTCACTCATCGCTGTCCTTTCGCTGCCAAGCACTACGGTCGGCGACCGACTCCATCTTAGGCGACGGCGGGTAACCTGGCTCGAGAATGGTCGCAAACTCGAAATCAATCACGCAAAAGCGCCCCATTTGAGCGTTGTAGGTAATGTTGCGCACCTCGGCATCGTCATGGCAGACGCCATACTCCTTTAACTCGGCGAAGATTCGCTCCTTCTTCTTATCGCTAAGGTGGTCAACGCGAGCGCCACAGCTAGTCGTGACGATGTGTAGCTCAGAATTGTCTTTTTTCACGACCTTTGGCACGAAGCTGCAGTTGTGCTGATCAAGAAACTGGAGCACGCGCAGCTCATTTTCGTAGCGCTCGCGGGCTTGTGGTCCCTTAAAAGTCTTGTGCACAAGACCATCATAACCGATGCGTACGACCGCACGGGCTGTATTTTTGGCTTCTTCCATAAATTTAATAAAATTGCAGGGTTTCTCTTGTGCAAAGGCAAGATTTGAACAAAACATTGAAAAAGTTCTATTTCTAGACCTTAACAAATATCCTCAAGTAGAAAGCATTGGCATGCGGACTGCTCAAACATTTCGCGGGTTTTCGGCTAAGTCCAGCCACCTGCTGAAACTCAACAGTCAATCAACAACCTGACAAAACACAGAATAACATGGCAAAAATTAAATTAGAATACCTCTGGCTCGACGGTTACACACCCGTGCCTAACCTCCGTGGCAAGACCTGCATTAAAGAAGGTGATGTCGACAAATGGTCCCTCGAAGACTGCCCGATGTGGGGCTTCGACGGCAGCTCGACACAACAAGCCGAAGGCAACAGCTCAGACTGCATGCTAAAGCCAGTTGCTCTCTACCCTGACAGCACTCGCAAGAATGGTGCGCTCGTCATGTGTGAGGTCATGCTGCCCACCGGCGAACCTCACCCCTCCAACACCCGCGCCAATATCCCTGACGATCCCGATGCCTGGTTCGGCTTCGAGCAGGAATACTTCCTGTGGGATGTGAAGACCAATGCACCTCCGGGCTTTCCAGCCAATGGCTATCCCGGCCCGCAGGGCCCCTACTACTGCTCTGTAGGTGCCTTTAACGCCCATGGCCGCGAGGTTATTGAGGACCATATGGACCTCTGCCTTGAAGCAGGCATCAACCTCGAAGGCATTAATGCAGAAGTTGCAGCAGGCCAATGGGAATTCCAGGTGTTCGCCAAAGGCGCCAAGCGCGCGGGCGATGAGACCTGGGTGGCACGATATCTGTTAGAGCGAACTGC
>CALBPO010000288.1 GCA_937899295.1 uncultured Opitutia bacterium | reverse complement strand
AGCTGAACGCAAAACGCATCGCCCAATTCAGGATGGATTGCGCTTGATAGCATGGGCACTAATTGCCCTCGCCGTCGCTCGGCCTGGATACGCTCCTTACCAAGAGGCGAACTCACAAACAGGTCGCGATGTTGTCTTCGCACTCGACGTGTCCCAGAGCATGCTCGCTCGAGATGTTTCGCCCAATCGCCTAGAAGTCGCTAAGCAGGGAATCCGCGATGCCCTCGATCAATTCAGTAACGAACGCGTCGCTCTGATCGTCTATGCTGGCACTGCATCGATCCTATGCCCCTTAACCTACGATTACGACTTCGTGCGCTATATGCTTGAACAAGCGAATCCACGCACAGTCGACTTCGGCGGTACTACCTTGCAGTCTGCGATCGAGAAAGCAGTCGACCAGATATTCGATCCCGAGCGTGATGGCGTGCAAGACTTAGTAATTCTGAGCGACGGCGGCGACCACGGCTCGCGGATGGAG
The DNA here is from genome assembly GCA_937899295.1 of uncultured Opitutia bacterium. GTDB lineage: Bacteria > Verrucomicrobiota > Verrucomicrobiia > Opitutales > Coraliomargaritaceae > Thalassobacterium. The sequence continues at coordinate 1,304 of CALBPO010000288.1, read as the reverse complement.
CGAGTTGAAACGCTACTAGCTGAGAGCAATACAGGCTTACTTATCGTGGGACTGGGCGACCCTAGTAATGGCTCTCCAATCCTCCTCCCTCAAGAAGATGGTAGCCTGCAAACACTCGAAATAGACCAAGAAACGGTCCTGACCAAACTAGAGGACGCGCTACTCCGTAATTTGAGCGCCACCTATCCGAATGCAGAATACATTGCTGCTGAAACTAAGCCCTTTCATTTGGGGCAACTTTACAATGAGTACGCGACCGAAAAATCGACGCTGGCCAGCAATGCTAATAGCGGAAAACTCATCTACCAGGATGCCGCTATATTCTTTCTCATCCCTGGCCTTATTTGCCTTTTACTTGCTGAGCGTTGGGGCCTTCGCAGGCTAGGTTCTAGCGCTATAGTGCTCTCTTTATTTTTCTGCGGATTTCCGCAATCCTCAGTTCTGGCAGAGACTGCACTCAAGACCCTAGAAACAGATTTTGAAAAAGCGACCGCACTCATGGAGGGCAAGGCCTATGACGAAGCGCTCGAAATTTTAAACACCACGGTCGGACAGAACACCTCCGACCTGCTCTCTGCCGAACAAATGGCGGTAAGCCTATTTAACCGAGGGCTTTGCCTGATAGAACTATCAGTGCAAAAGGCCGAAGAATCACCGAGCGACGCACTTGGGTTGGCCCAGCAAGCCCGACTAGCCTTCCTCCAATCAAAAGCATACAAGCAAGACTTTGAACGCGCAGGGCTACGCATTGAGCTCAGTTCCAAATGGATCCGAGAGCTAAGAGACCTGATCGAAAAAGAGGAAAATCAAGCGTCGGATGATTCCAGACAGCAAAGCTCTGAAGACGGGGAGAACGAGAGCTTAGATGATTACGAAGACATGTACGAGGAGGATTATTCGGAGATGAGTGAAAGCATGGCCGATAGCAGCTACAGCGAGGGAGACCTTGCTGCAGGATCCAGCATGCAGCCACTTCCCGCTCCCAATTATACAATCGAAGACATTCTATTAGAGGAAAAAGGGAACCTTCAATTTCGACAGCAGAAACGTGCGAATGCCAATGCGGCTAAAGTGGAGAAAGACTACTGATGCATCTAACTCAAATTAGCTTTTTATTCTGTATCGCGTTACTCGCATTCAAGCCCTGTTTTGCGGAGCCGATCCCCGTATTGCTCAAAACACAGACTTTCTACGACGATCGAAATGCAACAGCCGTGGCCTATTTTGCGAAAGCAGTCACCGCGCCCGATATCAGTGAAGGATCGACCGATGATTGCGGCATCATAGGCATTCACATGAAGGGG